>CAYYLA010000267.1:0-4297 GCA_964441785.1 uncultured Candidatus Cloacimonadota bacterium
AAACACCCCTATCTACTACATATCACATACAAACTGCCTCAACCTCATCAACTTCTCGTATTTTCATCGATTATTCTCTTCATTCGTTTTAGTAATCTTAAGCCTTTTTGGGCTTCTTTAAGATTACTATTTCTGGTTACGAAATTCAGGAACAGTCTATTGTCAAATGTGAGAGCTCCGATAATTCTTTCATTAATTCCAGCACTGAAAGTTGGTGCAAAAACGGCATTAACTCTAAGATTCCCAAACCTTGAGGGTAGATCAATCTTGCCCAGATTACTGGGGGAATATTCAAAATCCACTTTATAGGTTGAGGCAAAATCTATCATCTTAATATTCTCAATAAAGTTCTCCAGATCAATGCTCTTATCCGCAACTTCACGTACCTGGGTAACCACGGGGAATAGTTGTTTTCTGGTTTTACTTTGCTCAAATTTTCCTTTCAAATGTTGAGCCAGAGTCCAGAAATCATCATGATAATTGAAATCAATATCTATCTTTTTCAAAGTAATATAACATCCGAAAACATCACCAATTTTGTTGTTCAAATAGTTCCTTAAGCTTACAGGGCTCTGGATTTTGACAGATTTTCTATGAGCATCCGGATAAAAAATATCCATTAATGATTTTATTAAAGCAGCATTTAAGGCACTATGAATTGATATATCGTAGGCTTTACATTTTTTGATAAGCCTGCCGGTTACTTTTTTATCGATGATTTGCGGATACATGTGAAATTTTGTGGATAATTTTATTGATTCTTCATTTTCATCAGATTCATAGATTTCATCCATCTCGGTTTCTTCGAGATTTACTTCTGCCAATTTATTGGAATCATCAATCTCAATATCCGGGATATTGTAATCCAATCCAACTTCATCAATAAGGGGTATTGGATCTAAATGTGCATTTCCAAGGAAAGTCAATGTATCCTTTAAGAAGTTTATTGAAGATATTCCATCAGCAATTAAATGATGAAAACAGAAGATCAGATCCACCTGATTGTTTCTCTTTTGCGAACAAACTACCCTGGTCATAGGACCGGTTTCCATATCAAATGGCAGGAGTAATTCTTCTTTAACAAATTGAGTCCAATCATATCTCTTTGTAGTTTTCACAACTCTTACGGGAACAGGAGGACAATCCTCAATAGTGTACCAGGGATAGGAATCTTCTCGTACTTCAATTCTGGAGCCAGCCAGTGGATTTTTGATAACAGCTTTTTTTAATGCGTCTTCCAGATCTGCTATCGAAAACTTTCCGGATACGTGAGCGTAACAGGTAAAATTTACCGGTGCTTCTTTCGAAGAATACCAGAACAATTGCCCCATGGGCGTCAATTTACGTTCCATATCTTTTTTTATCTCTCTTCTCTTTTTCTATCATGAAGCAATCAATTTATCTTGATCTTAAAATCACATATAACTTACGGAATTTTTCATTATTTGTCAATACAAGAGTAAGAATTTAAATCTCAGAATCCTGTTTAGATTTTCCTAATCATATCCTCTGATTTTTCAATGGATGGGTTGCCGATTTCTTATATATCAGCAATTGTAAATCATCTTTTTCCTTAAATCTTCCATATAATAATTGACACTACAATTTTTAACTTAGAATTAGACAAAAGAGAGAAAAAAATTGGAGGAGATGTTATGAGGAGAGTGATTTTCATTTTATTTGTTTTACTTCTATTTTGCAATGTTTCAGCCGTTCTTGAAGAGACCGCATCACTGCGCGATTTCATTTATGGGACGACAGATCAATGTGAGTATGATAATTGGATTACCCATATTGCCGAGGGGATAGCATCAGTTAACTATAATCTTTATGCTCCCTGGGATATTCAAACAAATGGGTTTGGCGATTATTATATCCCTGATGAGGATGAATTATTCAGTTGGGATGCTGTTGTAGAGATGTTTCTTGATGGTGATTTACAAACGGTAGAAACCTTTCTTGATGTGTTTGATTTTCCCTATCAGGTTGTGATTTTTAATGATACCGATACGGGTAACACCTATTATATGTTAAGAGAAATTCCGAACCCAATCTATGTAGATGTAAATGTACCAAGTGATCCAGATGATGATGAAGAAGGTGCTTTTGCTTACAGTTGGGGTTTGTATGTCTTCAATCCTGATGCATCCAAACCAATTATTGTTACAACACCTCACCCCAACGATGATTATCCAACCGTTCCTGTTGCTGTTAAGGCTTTTCAGGACTGGGATGCCATGTTCTATATCTCTTCCGGATGTGGAAGAGAGGTTGTCTGGGATAATCCTACAAATCCCGGTTATTACACTAACAGCACATCTCTGTGTGATCCAAGCCGTATAGAAGATCATCCTTTTAATATTGGATATCAACAATTTTGCGATTATATGAGAGAAGAATTTGGACGTCGTGAATTAAGTGTTCAGATTCACTCTTACGATTGGGGTGAGCGCCATGAAGGTTATGCTAATACACAAATCTCAGCCGGTTGGGGTATTGGAAATCCCGGATTACCTATCAGGGATTTATCGTCAGCTGGACATGATATTGTTAATGTTGGCAACGCGTTTATTCATAATCCCAATACCGTTGGTATTCATCCAAGAGTAGGGATAAACGAATTCTTTACCTTTAATTATGATGAAAATCCCTATTATTACAGCGATGAAGATACAACAATCAGTGTTAATAACTATATGGATCTGCCGGGATATCGCTATAATAGGCAGTTTGTATATACCCATAATGGTTGGAATGATTACGATGTATTTGAGCCATTTTTCCATATCGAGATGGATGAGTTACCCAATATCTATCCGCAGAATTCTGCTAACTATAAATGGTTTCACGGTTGGGATGCTGTAGAAGGAGCCTGGGATATCAGTAAACGTTATACATATTTCTTCGAATATTATTCGCCCTGGGTAGATCAGTTAGGTCTTGCTATTGATTATGCTTTAGCGTTGGATGACGGGGAAATACCTGAGCAGGTGCAGAACCCATCAGTATTAATAGAATCAAGAAATGCTATTACTTTGCAATGGGATCCGGTTGATTGTTATGATTTTCACACATATCAAATACTCTATAGCACCCAGCCGATAGCTAACGATAATTACCAGATCTATGATAGAGAATCAGAGGATGAACTGGCATCAATAAGTACGACTGAAACATCAATATCGGGACTCAGTATTGATCAGCAATATTATTTTCAGATCAGAGCCGTGGATAAGCAGGGAAATGAATCAATACTTTCTGAAGAGATAACCGGCAGCACAGGCTCGGTTAGTATTGATGATCTCGCTGTTTATAGTGGTGATAGCTATAATACACTTACCTGGATTGCCGAAGTTCAGGCAGATAACCAGGGATTCTCAGTTTATCGTAGAACAGATGAAGAGGATTTCCAGTTAATCTCATCCTATTCTACCAATCTTCAATTAAGTAGTAATAATCAGGATGATCAAGCCTTCTATTTTCAGGACTTTGATCTTGAAAACTATCAGGAATATTATTACAGAATATCCTCAACCTCTATAACCGGAGTTGAGGTGTTCCATAATGATGAAATCTACAGTGCTCCCTGTAAAATCTTCCAATTGGAATTTGCTCAGGAATCGGGAGATTTTGCTGACACGCTCTTCTTCGGAATGAGTCCTTTTGCCTCTGATATGTATGATAACGATTATGATTTCGAATCCACCGATACCGATGAAGGAGACTATTTCTATTCACATTTTCATGAACCGGAATGGGCAGATTATCCCTATTATGATCCCACCACTTATTATCAGGAAATCCATAATTATTTTGATCGATTTAATAGTGCAAAACACTGGAAAATCAGATTTAAAACAAATCAGGTTGATGAAGTGGTGAATGTATCGATTACTAATCATGATCGTAATTTTGAACGTTTTTACCTTGTCCAGAATGAAGTTTATTATGATTTATTGGAAAACACCTTTGAACTTACTCCAACCTCAACCGGTTTCTATGAATTTGATCTATATTGGGGAAACATCGTACCTCAAGTAAACTTTGCCGGGTTATACAACAGAATTATGATGCCTGGTGAAACCCTGGATTTCAATATCTCGATAAATCGCCAACAATCTGTAGATTACTATGATGTGTATGCTCGAAATGATGAGGTAAATATCCCAATCGGGTTAAATCTGGAACCTAATATCAACCAGTTTAACTGGATGATACCACAAATGTATTTTGATAATCTGAAAATTGTTGCTGAGGTTCACATGCAGGAAGGAGATATGTTAACCTATGAAGCGGA
>CAYYLA010000267.1:4376-4609 GCA_964441785.1 uncultured Candidatus Cloacimonadota bacterium
AATAGCCGCTTTGGAATAATTCCAGGTTCCGCTACAATTGATTCTCCCTCAGGTTGGAATTTGATCTGTTATCCTTTCGATACATTCAATGATGATATCTATACAGTTTATGGTGATAGCTCGTTATTTTATTATCAAACAGGTGAAGCTCCTATTCCAACCACAGATATCTATCAGAATCATCCCTATTGGCAATATACTACCGAAAATTATAGTTATGATGCAACCGGGCT
>CAYYLA010000268.1:0-4579 GCA_964441785.1 uncultured Candidatus Cloacimonadota bacterium
GCGTGTCAATGATGCGGTTGAGTTTGCAACGGCTATCAGGACCATTGCACAATTTAGAGCATCAGTGGCAGATGGTTTCAATGTAACAGCAACGCCTATGGAAGTGTCACAGCTCCCGAATGGCAAAGTATCTGTTAGTTTTTCAATAAAAACGGCAACAATTGTATTTAATATTAAATAAGGAGTGTAATTATGAAAGATGGATTTAAAGTAGGTGGAGTTTTTGAAGTACAGTGTTATGGACCCGACGGGGAGCTGAAATGGGTAGATACTGCAAAAAATCTTGTAACAAACGAATGACTGGATCATATCCTTGATGTCGTCTTACATGGGTCAACAGCAGTGTCCCCATGGTATGTTGGATTGACAGATGGAACTCCTACGCCGGCCGCTGCTGATACAGGTGCGTCTCATTCCGGATGGACAGAAGTGACAGCGTATACCGGAGACAGAAAAGAATATGTAGAAGCTGCTTCATCTTCACAAACAGTGACAAATAGCGCAAGTAAGGCAAGTTTTGCAATTAATGCCAATTCAACCACCATTGGGGGGGCATTTTTGTTTTCAGCGGCAACCACTACCACTGGAACATTGCTTTGTGTGGCTGCATTTACCGGCGGGGATAAGGCGGCAGATTCAGGAGACACCTTAGAAGTGACTTATACAATCTCCGCAGCGGATGCCTAATCATGAGCATCCAGACAATCAACGTAAAGCCACATGAAAAAGGTACTGCAGTAGTAACTGTGATTCCTACTGATCATGCAACGCCACCAAATACATTAACTTTTAATCAGTTAAAAAATCCTCAATGGCAAATGATTACAGCAAAAGGAACTGTTGTTGATGGGTGTTCCTTTGATGATAGTTCTTTAACCTCACTTTCTTGGACAATCTTAGGTAACCAATTAGCTTTATTTGGTACGTCCGATACTGGAATTCGTTTTATCACATTTAAAGCTACGTATGATAGTGACATTGGAAATGATTTACCAGTTCATGCTGAGTGTCAATTTACTATCGAAGCTTGTTATGGAATAACTAATTCATCTACTGAATAATTTAGGAAACTATTATGCCATATAAAGCAGGAGATTATTTAGCTATCTGTGATCGTTGTGGGTTTCAACGCTATGCCAGTGAGTGTAAATTAGATTGGCAAGGTTGGTTTGTTTGTGCTGATACTTGTTATGAACCAAAACATGAACAATTTAGCCCACCAAAACCAAAAGGGGAGTCTCAATCTGTTCCGATTAGACGAGCTGAAGATAGATATAATTTTATTACTGGAACTGATTCTCCTAATGATGGTTATTTCATCACAACACCAATTACTTCTGAGGATTTATAATGGCTACTTTTGCTGAATTACAGATATATGTTGAGAAAATAATCCAAGACACTTCTCTTAATTCAATGATTGGAACATATTTGAATCAAGGCGTAATGGAAATTGCTGGTGGAATGCAAAGTGCTTTAGGTGATTGGATTACACCTCCATTACCAGAACTTTTAACTATTGATACAATAACTACAACAACTGATGCTGCTTATGTTTCAATGCCAACAAATTTTCAGCGAGATCTTCAATTTGTTGCAAATGCTTCTGGGGCTGAAATTGATATAGAAGAAAACTTTATTCTTTTCAGTGAAACATATCCTTTATTAAATCAATCTGGTTCTGTTTCTGCTGTAATTGAAAAAGGAAATAAACTTTATTATCAAGGTATTCCAACAAGTGAAACAGATTTAACGATTCATTATTATCGATATCCTGTAACAATGAATATTATAACTGACGAACCTGATGGGATTCCAAAACATCTACAAAGATCATTACTTGTAAATTATACCGCATGGAAAATATTCGAATTAATTGAAGATGGTCTTGAAGGTCCAGGTGTTAATACTCAACGCTATATGGAGTTATTCTATCGAGCGCTTAAAGTTCTTGAATTAACTGTTCCATATCCAACAAGAGGAATAGATCTTATCAATGAGAATTAAATCTTATGGCTGATCCTATTATCATATTTAAAGGTACAACAGGTCTTAATACTGTTGATGATCCAGCAAGGATAAATCCTACTGAAACAGGTTTAATTGATGTTACTGAAATAATTAATATGACTATTGATCGTTCTGGGCGGCCAATGACAAGAACTGGTTTAACAGAACTTCAATCAGGTAACTTTCATAGCTTATTTTGTGATCGTGGAGATTGTTTTGTAGTTAAAGATAATGCACTTTACTCTGTTGGAAATGATGGATTATTAGTTGGCATTAGAAGTGATTTGACTTCTGGAGCTAAGTTAGATTATGTTCAATCTGGTGAATATACTTATTATACTAATGGATATGAGTATGGTAAAATTAAAGATCAAGTTAGTTATGTTTGGTCTAAAGGAACATATACAGGACCAGATACAACTAAATCATTTGATGGGCCTCCAAAAGGAAATCATTTAGAAATTTTATCTGGGCGAATCTTTATTAGTGTTGAAAATGTTTTATATTGGAGTGAGCTATTTAATTTTGATGTGTTTAACTATGCGTCATCTTTTATTCAATTCAATTCAAAGATTCTTTTTATTCAAAGTATAGACACTGGTTTGTTTGTTTCTACTGAACGTAATGTTTATTTTTTAACTCCAACACAAGGGTTTGATTTTATACCAACTATTGCAACACCATATCCAGGAATTGAATGGTCAAATGCAAGTTCTACAATAGCTGCAAGAGAATTGAATTTTGAGCTTTCTGGTCGAGTTGTTGCTTGGAATAGTCCAGAAGGAGCAATTCTTGGTTTATCAAATGGAAGTATTATAAATTTAAATAAGAATAAAATTATTTACCCAGAGAATGTTTCATCTGGTTTCGGTAATTTTATGGGTTACCATTATATTCATGGTATGGAATAATTAATTATAAGGACTTTATATTATGGCTTTAAGATTATCTACTGGTTTGCGTAATGCAATTCTTGACAAAAAAGCTACAGCAAATAATTTGATTACTGCAACAGATATCTCTTTTGAAGACGGTACAGGAACAGGTGGTAGAGACAGGATATTATCTGTTGGTGAAGATCTTTCCGTTTTTCCTAAAAGAAGTAAGATCACTGTATCTGGCTCAACTTCAAACGATGGAAGTTATGAAGTATTGGCATCCGCAACAGGTTATATTGAAATTGCTGCTGCCAGTTTAACCTCTGAAATTGCTGGAGATCAAGTTATTTTAGCTGGAGCAACTGGTGGAAGCATATCAGATTTGTTTCAAAATGCTGTTATTGATGTTTATTCTGGAACACAGCCAACTACGGCGGATTTGACTGAAACTTCTGGAAGTGTGAAATTAGTTACTATCACACTTAGTTCTGGCGCTTTTGTTAGTGGAAGTTCAACAAATGGTATTAATTTTGGTGAAGTTTCTTCTGGAGTTTTGAGTAAAGAATCTGGTGAAACTTGGTCTGGTGTAGGTTTGGCTAATGGAACTGCTGGATGGTTTAGACTGTACGATAACAGCTACACTACTGGAGCATCATCAACAGCAGTTAGACTTGATGGAAGTGTTGCTTCAAGTGGTGCCCAGTTTAATATGACAAATACAACGGTAGTTACTGGTGCAACAAGTACAGTTGATTCAGTATCACTTACTTTACCAGCTGCATAATAGGAGATAATTAATTATGGCTTATTTAGGAAACACAGTTTTTGATAGCGGACTTAATGCAATTGATACGAATACAGAAAATCTTTATATTTTATCAGCAGATCCAGGATTAACTTGGAGCAATATTGCAACTTATGCACTTGGAGCTAAGGCAACACCAACAATTGCAGCTCCAAGTGATCGAATTGGAGGTGGTCGAGAAGTTGTTATTAGTGCAATTACTGATGGTAGTGTAACTGCAACAGGTACTGCAACTCATTATGCTTTGACAGATGATTCAGCAACAGAAATTCTAGTTACCAGCACATTATCGAGCTCTTTAGCTGTTACAAGTGGCGGAACCTTTGCAACGGAAGAATTTACTGTAGGTATTCCTGATCCAGCTTAAGGATAAATAATTATGAGCGTTACAGCAAAATCAGTAATTATTGATGCAGCAGATACTATTACTTCTGGAAATGGTTGGGCTGGTTTACGCTCAATGGAATTTTATAATAATGATGTTTTAGTAGAGCTTAGTACTTCTGATTTATCTGCTTATGTTGCAGAAGATTATGGTACTGGTTATACTGCTGATTTAATTTTTGATACCTCATTAAGTAAAATTGGATCAAGTCAAAACAATGGCTGGGAAAATGAAACAATAGATACTAATATTCGTATCTCTGTTGTTTTTAACTCAGCCATTACTTTTAATAAAATTGTTGTTAATAATTATCACGATTCTGGCTCTTTTACTGGTGCTGGCTTAGAATCAGTAAAAATTTATTATTCTTCTACAACAGTTACAAGTACTACCTATGGAGAAAATGTTGGCTCATATACAAACATTTTTGATGGAGATTTTTCAGAGCATATAGCATCTAATGTTGCCGATGATGAGACTGTATATGAAGCATTATCAATG
>CAYYLA010000269.1:0-4536 GCA_964441785.1 uncultured Candidatus Cloacimonadota bacterium
TTATGTTCTTAGTGAATTGGTGCTTTTGTGGTTATCTTTCCTTAGCGTCTTTGCGGTAGCTTTTTTCCTTTTTTCTTTATTCTTTATTCTTTATGCTTTATGCTTTATGCTTTATGCTTTATGCTTTATGCTTTATTCTTTGCACCTTAAGCGCCTTTGCGGTAGCCTTTTTCTTTTTTCTTTTATCTTTATTCTTTAGTCTTTAATTCCTTTGTGTCTTAGTGTCTTCGTGGCAGCTCTTTTTCTTTTATCTTTTTTCTTTTATCTTTATTCTTTATTCTTTATGTCTTTTTGTATCTTGGCCTGCTTGCCTTGTCGTAGTTTTAACATAGACAGGTCCCGCCGTAGTTTTTCTTACGTAGGCGGATGTCTTCGTGGCAATCCTTTTTCTTTTCTAAGCTTCGTACCGGCTCACTTCCCTCATGATAAACATACCCAAAATAATCATTATCATCCCGGTAATACTCCAGACACTGAAATGCAGCTCAGTCAGTACTGCCTTCATCAATAACATAGGTAAAACAATATAAACAGAATTAAATATCGGAATAAAGAGCGTTGCTTTAACATTTTTGGTAAAAGCCCATTGTGAGATGACAAAAGCACTGGTTGTAAAGAAGAGAGAGGTAATGAAAAATATCCAACCTGTACAATTACTGGGTAATAACCCCGGTACAGATTCGTAGCTCTGTCCAATACTCTTAAAAAGCGGATCAAAGCAGGACATAGCACCACCGGAAAAGCCAAAAGCCATGGCAACCACCCGGGGACTTTTCTTTCGAGCCCATGCTAATAGAACACCAATAATTATCATAATTATCGCAATCACAAAGACAGTGATTTTCATACTCTCCCTGGTAAAGCTATAAGCGTTTCCGGTTGGACTGTTCAATCCAATCAAAACCGTACCTATGATAATAATAAAAGCACCCCAGTAGGCGTAATGTGTCACCTTCTCTTTTAATATCTTCTCAGCATAAATCAGAAGAATGATCATACCAAAACCGAACATTGAGGTGAAATATGATGCCGGCGCATATTTATTTGCCAGCATAATCCAGATAAAAGCAGAATTACTAAGGAGAAAACCTGTTAAATAGATATGACGCTTAAAGCGCTTCTGCTTCTCCTCCAGCTCATGCTTCTTCTGAGGCTTTGATCCATTTTTGATGGATTTCCAATCAGCTTTTATATGTTCAAGTGTCTCAATTCCATGCAATTGAAAACACTTGGAAACGTGTATTTGAATACTGCCAATAATGCCAAACAGCATCGCCAAAATATGATTCATATAGAAACATCCTGTGCTAAGCGTGGATTCTCTGGCCGAACTTCTCCTGAATAAAAAGTGCTAAAGGCAGGCGAATATGATAAGGCAGCTTCTTATGCTCCTTTTTAAGTGTGAGAAACAACCACTTATGCTCCAAAACATTGAAGGCCGCCGTAAAATCCCAAAGTGGCGGAAGAATGATATGAATATCCTCCCCCACCCTATTCAACTCATTAATAAAGGCTTTCGGGTCATCAAGGTGCTCTATTGTATGGGATGAAAGAACACTCCTGAACTCCTTATCACCGAAAGGAAGATTATAAACATCATCTACCTTTATAAAATTCTGCACTTCTTTGTACTTAACAATATCGACGTTTAATCCACCGCCGTCTGTTTTTCCACAACAAATATTTAAATCCCATTTTTGACGCAACAAAATCTTTTTTTTCATCACATCATAACTGATCACATTTGTTATCTTAAACAAACACAGCAGCCCTATAACCGTATATATTATTATCATTTATAAAATTCCTCCACTAATTAATAAAGGTGTTAAAAAAATTTTCCCAACTTGCCTTACGCATTACATTTTCACGCGAAGCTACTTTCATTTTCAACATTTTATCGCTATTGTCTGTCATAATACCTATATATGTTTCTATAACAGCTTTCCATTCCTCGGGATCAGTTGATTTTATCACTTCTCCTGTTTCCTTATGGGAGATAATCTCTTTGGGTCCACCCTCATTGCTAACTAACGCAGGTAAACAACAGGCCTGAGCTTCCAATACAGACATACCAAAGGTGTCTGATGTGCTGGGGAATAAGAATAGATCTGCTCCAGAATAGTAATCAGGCAACTCTTCGCGAGGTATCTTCCCTGTGAAAAGAATGTGGTTGTCTGCATATTTTGCCTCAAGCTCTTTGCGGTGTGGTCCATCTCCTGCCAGAATTAAATAAAGGTCTTTATGTTTCTGCTGCAAGTCCTTAATAGCTTTTAATATTGTAACCAGATTCTTATCATGTGAGATTCGTCCAGTATAAAGCATTATCTTACCATTAGATATGTTATGTCTGTTGATTATTTGTGTTCTACCATGATTGCGAGGATAGAATTTTTTGTAATCCACTCCCCTGGGGAAGATTTTCAATTTCTTCTCATCCATACCGCGCTCTTTCAGAATCTCAATATAGGCAGCTGAGGGAACAAAAACCTCATCCATTTGCTGATAAAACCAATGTGTATATCCATCAACTAATCCAACCAGTGAAGCGTCATCCTTGATCCCATTGGTCTGTAATCTGAAATCCGTATGATAGATCCCGATACTTTTTATATTGAATAATTTTGTAGCAAGCAATGCTAATAAACCTATCGGCCCGGGTGTTGAGATAATAATCTTGTCTGGATTGGTCTCATAGATCTTCTTCATTGCTTTTAATGGAGAAGGTACTTTGATCTTCTGATGTTCATAATATGGCAGTTCGAAGGTATGCATTATGGGTAAATCTACAAATTGTTTGTCTTCTTTGGTATCCTGTTTATGTCCTACTACTTTGATAGGATATCCCTCGCGTGCTGAGATTTCTCTTACCTTCTTCAATGTTGCTGACACTCCATTTAAATCCTCTATTGTATCGGAGAACCAGAGAATGTTTTTTGGCTGGTTTTTTACTGGGACATTGAAGCGTCTCTGCATCTCCTCTAACATTTCTCTTCCACTGAACAGATGATTTATGGTTGAATAAAATGGCAGAGTTATGAAAATCCCGGGTAATGTTGATGAGATATTTCTAATGATCTTTATAAGATTACCCTGACTGAGATTTTCTTCAAAAGAATCTAATAACACAGTAAAAAATGCATCAGTGATATCAGCAATTTTTTCATAGGCAATTTCAAAGCGTTTTTCAATTGAGGAGCTTCCATTATCTTTGGCTTTTTGCAACGTTTCCACCAATTGGCTGATATTCTTCCTCATATTGTCGTCTGTGCTTCTAGATATCTTACTCATATTACGAATCTTTAAACGATCGATAAAGCTGAGATTCTCTTCATTATAAATAAATTCACTGATTTTTCCAACAAAAGAGTTAGAGAATATTTTACTGTTAAATTTTCCAAAATCCAGAGCAATCTTATATAATGTAAAAGCGAGTCCCAGGAAATCATTGTGTCTTCCACCAACACGAGTGCGCTTGTTTCTTATATCATCAAGAAATTCTTCTGGGGTATTTGCATCACTCTCTGTCCAGGTTGTTCCCAGAAATATTCCTCCATGATCATCTGACCCAGCAGTATAACCCTTTTTCCATGATTCATTACTATAAGGTTCAATATTGTGTTTTACAGATAATTCATTGATGATTTCCGGAGTTAGATTATCAATAACATTCAACCAGCTATCATTGTGCAGATAATTTCTGCCACCATTTCTTGTTTCAAAAACATCAAAAAGCACCACTAATTTTTCAAGATGTTCTATGGTGATCTTTCCATTCACCGAATAAGTAGCATGTGCAACAGAATGAGCCAAACCTTCACTTCTGAGATAATCTCTTAAATCATATATATCAGTTCTTATAGATTGAATTACATCATATTGAACCTCATTAAGACCATAAACCAGAATGTGAACCTTACAACCATCTTCTGGAAAATAGGCTGTTGCCTCCAAACCCATAATGGTATTTTTTGGATGTTTGGATTTTAATTTAACTGCACCTTCGACCCTGTTGTGATCCGTAATTGTGACCAGGTTCATATTTCTTTTCGTTAGATCTCTATAGATCTGTTTTAGATCTGTGTAGGATTCTGCCGCACCCAGGCGTTGTAGAAACCACTCAGATGGATGCTCGGAATAAATAGAATGACAATGCAAATCTGCTCTTATCATAATAGTCTCCTTTTTTACATGTTTAACTAATTGTACTATTTTACTGTTAAATGTAGATAAGAGTAATGTTAGGGTTTAGTTAAACAGGGGACAGTTGTCAGCTGATCCACCTTCTCGGGCAATTGCCCGATACGGCGGACAAGCGGTTAACGGTTGACGGTTGACGGTTGACCCGTCTTTATTCTTCACTTCGTTACGCCGTGGCCTGTCTACTCCGGCAACTGCCGGATACGACAAGGCAAGCAGGCGGTTGACCGATCTTCTAAAGGATTTTTGGTGGAAAATTCATCCTTTGATAGATCCTCTAGTAACACCTTTAAAAAAAATGTCATCTCGACGGGAGCACTGTATTTTGTGCGGAGT
>CAYYLA010000270.1:0-4518 GCA_964441785.1 uncultured Candidatus Cloacimonadota bacterium
GCGGCATTATAGTCTTCGAGCATCTTTTTTGCATATTCACCCACAATATGGATCTGCTGAATTTTGTTATTGTAAAACTTCTCCAGCTTCTGATAATCATCATTTTTGTACTGTATCTTGTTGTTTAATTCTACTCTGTTTATGGTAAGCTTGTTATACACAATTAAAAAGCCACCTTCTATTTTGATCGCTTCAATTCTGGATAGATAGAAAAGCGCATTCTCTACAGCTTTGATATCTACCTCATGCTGAAACAACGACAAATCTTCCCGATAAGCTCGAATTAGTTCCTGGATCGAAAATTCAACCAGGATTTCCTGTTTATTCCATTTACTTTTCTGCTCCAGAAGATCTATTTTCTGGAAGAGATAAGAAACGATAAATCTGGAAACAGTATGTTTCTTTTCCAACATGGATTTAAAATCTTGTTTTGATATTCCAAATGCAATTGATACCTGGTTTTTTTGATAATGATGGTATTCCAGCTTGATATTATTTGTGATTTTCCAGAGATTAAAAATTGTCTTGATTTTTTGAGGGTTAACATTGCTACAACCAGCCTCTAATGCAGCTTCATTCAATTCTTTTAGTTGGTATATCTTATTCTTATCAAAGAGAAAATCCAATAGGAAATTTTCTATTTGGGCAAAAGATTCCATGATTTTTAATGAATGATTCTTGTTGTCAGAGCGTTTTAGGTAGAGGGTTAAATCCTTAGAGTCAGCAAGGATTTTCTCACCTTTCATAAGCAGAATTACATTGATAACCTCTTCTTTAGAGATGCCAAGAATGTCTGAGATATAATCGACACGAGATTCAGGAATATCGCCACTGGCTTCTTGTCTTCTTTTCGAAGAGATAAGCATCGATATAATCCGTTTAGCCTGTTCCTTCTGTTTTTCAGAGAAATTATTGGAATTGTTAATCTTGTTATTAGCATGTTCTGCATTTTTGGATAGGATACTGTCTGCATAAATTCTTGGCACATTTTGGCCACGTTTAAGATAACCCGCTTGTTCAAGAGCCGCAATGGCTGTTTTTACCCGGGTTTCAATTTGATATACAGTATCATCCCAGCCAGCTTTTCTAGCTATCTCCAGGGCAGAATTAGAAGCTGTTGAACGGAATTTTGTTATCGCTTTTATTGCTCTCCATATTTGTTGGATCTCTTTTATGGTTATCTTTGTCTGATTGAGAAGAATGAAGTGTTTATCCAAATCCTCTTCATTAAATAAGACAAAACAGTTGGCAGAGATATTTTCATCTCGACCTGCTCTACCTGATTCCTGAACATAATTTTCCAATGAATCAGATATCTCGTAATGGATTATCATACCTATATCTTTTTTATCAACACCCATTCCAAAAGCTGATGTTGCAACCATTATTCGGATTTTACCCGAAATAAAATCGTTTTGATTCCGTGTTTTGATCTGGATATCCATCTTGCCATGAAACTCTTTGGCTGAATATCCATCACTGCTTAAGCGTTGGGCTAATTCTGTTGCTTTTCTTGTTCGGGAAACATAAACAATTACCGGGCAGTCACAGGATTCGATAAGATCTCTTAACTTGGAATATTTATCATTCTCATCTCTGCAATTATGTACTCTGTATTCTAAATTTGTACGAGTGTTTTTTGATTTAAAGACCTCTAATTTGATAGATAATTTTTCTTGAAAATACGAACATATATCATCTATAACTTTCTGCTTTGCAGTTGCTGTGAAACATGATACAGGAAGATAATCAGACCTGTTTTTCTTTTTACATAAGGATTGGATAAAATCTCCGATATAGAGATAGTCAACCCTGAAATCCTGTCCCCAGGAAGAAAAACAATGAGCCTCGTCTATAACAAATCTTGAAATTCTCCTGCCAAGGAGAAGATGCTCAATGGTTTTTGATCGTAACGATTCCGGAGAAATATATAGAATAGATGCAGATCCTTCTTGCACTCGCTTAAAAGATTCACTTCGTTCAATAGGGTTGAGTAATCCGTTTATAGTAACCGCTTCGGTTATGCCATTCTTGTTTAGATTATCGACCTGGTCTTTCATCAATGACTGCAAGGGTGATATTACAACTGTAAGCCCATTGGAGTTTTCGCCCGATATCAAAGCAGGTATCTGAAAGGTTAATGATTTTCCACCTCCTGTAGGAAAAATTGCTAAAAGGGATTTGTTGCTTAATGCCGCATTAACTGCATCTTCTTGTAATGACGCTCCATCGAATGTTCTAAAATGGTCAAAACCGAAGTATTTTTTTAACCCTTTTTGGGCATTCAGATGTGCATTACAATATGCACACCCCATTAAGCAAGGTTTGTCCCGTAACAGGTATAGAATATTATCTACCTTTGGATAGGATTTTAACACCCAGGGTGGAGTGATTGAATGAAGATCTGAGCAGTTAATCAAAGAAAGAGAATAAGCAAGTTCTATCGGATGATTATCTATCAACCTGTTCAAGTCAACATTGGAGCAGATTTTTCCTTCAAAGAAATTACTTATCAGAATATTAGCCGGTGTATCAACAATGCAGTTAAACTTAATAAATTTGAAGAAAATTTTAAATTCCAATGCATCCTTTAGAAGTAAATAATAAATATTCTTTAATGATTCAGGTAGTTGGTTGAATGCTGAGACTTCGTCATAGAAAAGTTCTTTGGCTTTTTGTGAATCATTTACAGGATTGTTGAGCTCGTTACTTATTAGTTTCTCATCTTTTAATAACTTATGGTAGGGTTTTTTGGGAAACAGCAGGGGCGATAAAAACAGGGTGTCAATAACCTTTAAATTATTGTATAGCGATGACGGTAAATGACGTTTTAGATATTGCAGATCATGTTTTATGATATTATGTCCACATATATACTGAACATCTTTTATAAACTCAACAAAATCTGGAAATGAATTAGAATGAAAAATTTTTCCATCATCGGAGATTGCTCCGATATCAAGAAGTTGATCTGTTTTCAAACTGATTTCTGTATCAAGAAAAACTATTTTATTCATATTTTCATTTGTTAAAGATCAATAATCTGGTCAAGTAAATTGAGATTAAGTATCTGTAATAAAGGCTCTTTTTAGTTGTTTCTCAATATACGATCTCCCGGTCAATCAGATATTCTGACACCAGTTCAACCTGGTTCTGAGCTGCTTTCATAAAAAGGCTGAGAGGTTGATTCATAGCCTCATCATTATCGAAATCTCTTAATTGATGAGGTTTCAGCTTCCATAGCTTTTCTTTGTAATGAATTCTTTTGTCATGTTCATCAGGATCGAAGTGTTTGCCACTTTTTATATAATGTTTCCAGTTGCTTATACGTCGAGGTTTATCAGCCTGCCTGATAAGAAGATTATTGATATCATCGTTGAATATATCAAAATCGATGGCCTCTGCTTCATTACCAAGGAAGGGGTGGGTATGAACTAAATCGTTAAAAAACCCATACAGTAGTTTGGATGCTTCCAGATAATCCTCGGAATTCTTACGGATAACCTTAGCTCTACGACCTTTCCTGTATTTGTATTCCCAGTTAAGGAAGGGTTGATCAGGATAGGTGCCTACGGATCCATGACCAACCGGGATAATCTCTGCTCCTTTGGATAAAACCCTTTTGTATGTCGTTTCCAATACACTGAAAAGATTTTTTCTCCTGACATCTGTATGTAATGTGTCGCTTATTATTTTATTCCAATCTGTACTGATGCCGATGAATCCGTAATGAGCAAAGGTATCGGCAAAACTGTGAGCTGCGATTCCTGCCAGATATAATCCGTAGGGTTTTCTAATGTTCTTCTTTGCATTTTCTAATACCTGTTGTGCCAGTTCTGAGTTTTTTCGACAGATCATCTTCTCTTCAAATTTCCCATTTCTTGATTGATTGCCCGGCAGGAAGTGGAAGGATGTCCACACTCGCCATTGATCCTCAAATATAGCATTCTTATAATTAAGGGATTTGTGGGATGTCATTACATAGCGTAATGCTTTCTCTGATTTCCGGAAAATTGCATTGGCATCCTCTATAGCATCATCAACAAACTGCGATGCATAAGCGATCGTGTGGGCTGGTTTTGAATGCATACCTGCTAATCTACAGAGTGCATAAACACCGTAAAAATGCATGTCTATTTGCATGGGTGACCTCCTGTTAATTTCTTCTTTTTTTTGCACAAGTTAATGACCTGGTTTATCATGTATCATAATGAATTCCAAGCTCAACTTCGATCACATTAAAATGTGCTATTAAACACCTGAAGAATTTCTGGATAAAATTTATGTAACTATCAGCAATGCAAACCAGTTGAATTATCAAAACTGATATACAAAATTATTTTTACTATCTGATCAATGTCAAGATGATTGGTAGGAGAATTGAATTATCTAATGGATATATGTATTAACATTTACTCACAATAAACCATTTTCATTTTTCCTTTAACCTTTAATAGTTATTTCCATAAAAAACCTTGCCCAATAATTCATCCAAATTAGATTTTTCTTAAAAAAAAA
>CAYYLA010000271.1:0-4515 GCA_964441785.1 uncultured Candidatus Cloacimonadota bacterium
GATTGTTCAATATAGAGGTTATCATTTCCCGGTCACCATACACAAAACTTCCCGATTCCAGCGAATATTTGATATCGATTTTTTTCATATCTGCTTTCATCTTATACAGGTTATAACTACGTAAAACAATATCATATAGATCTACTCTGGCAGGATTAAAGTTGATCCTTTTATTCTGCATGCGTGACCATTGTAGCAGGTTATCCAATAAACTTAACAGATGAATAGTATTGCGTTGCATCTCTTTGGTTATTGTCAAAATATCTTCATCTTCCAATATCTTCACCTTTGATAAAAGAATCCTGTATCCCGAAATTTGGGCAACCAGAGGATTTTTAATATCGTGGGCCATAATAGAAATGAACTTATCTTTTGATTTATCAAGCTCCTGCAACTGTTTATAGGCTTTATCCAACTTGTTTTTCTGCTTGCGAATCATTATGTTTTTATCCTGAAGTTGCCTATGAGCTTTCTTTTTAAAATGGTAGTTTAGATAGATTATAAAAAGTGAAAGAAATCCAATAATTATTAGAGCTATATAAAGAATCTGTCGTCCCTCTATCTTTTCGATTTTTAATGACTGAACCTGATTATTTATCCTCAATATCTCATTTTCGCGCTCTTTCTTGTTAACATCGTATTTCATCTTCAGCTCTTCTATTTGAGTTGCTTTCTCTTCGTTGAATACTGAGTCTTTGAATACTGTTAACTCTTTGAATTGTTCCAGTGCTTGATTAAATTGTTGTTGTTGTTCAAAATACCTGAATTTCATCTCTAACAAAAAAAGTTTTAAATTATTAAAACTGTTCTCATCAATCATTTTCTCAGCTATTATCAATTCTTCATAAGCACGGCTATAGTTGTTTTGATCCAATAATATGGCAATAATGCGTAACCTGCTTTCAACAACCCTGAAGGAATCACCAAACTCTTCTCTCAACTTCAGTGATTGCTCCACTTTTGCCAATGCTTCGTCCAAATCACCATTATCTATATCTATTTTCGCCATATTATATAAAAGAAGTGAAATGCCAAGCTGATTTTGATGTTCACGCTCCAACTCCAATGATTTCTGATAATATTCCATCGCTTGTTCATTGTTACCAAGAAGTTGATATATTACAGCCATATTGTTTAATGAGTATGCCAAATTCCCTGTTAACCCCAGCTCTAATTGAAGTTCATAGGATTGTTGAAAATATGGTAACGCTTCTGCATACATCTCCTGTCCAGAATATATCATCCCAAGATTATTGGCAGAATAAATCATATTCCTTTTCAATCCCAGTCTCTCTTGAATCTCCAATGCTTCGAATTGAGATTCTATCGCCTGATCAAATTCTCCCCGCTTATTATAAACTAACACAAGATTACCCAGGACGGAACTCACTCCGGCTTCACTCCCAATTGCTTCATATATTTCTTTTGCTTTTAGATAATATGACTCCGATTCAGACAATTTACTCATATATGTATAATTAATCCCCATATTTTCATAAATTCGTGCTAGTTCTTCTGAATTTTCATCTTGATCTACCAGCCCCAAAGCTTCCTCTGCATACAATATTCCCTGCTCTGGAGCAGTATTCCACATCCGGTTCGATAATATATTTAAAATCTTAACCCTTGCTTCACCCTCCGCTGTTTCAAGACTCGTTTTTAAACTATCAATTTCACTGCTAAATAAAATGGACACAGATAATATCAACAAAATCAAACAATATTTTTTTCGCATTTCTATCCTCAAAGATTTTTCTCTTTTATCATAATTAATTAATCCATGGTCTATAATTTTAGTAGCTTTGATATGATTATATCTAAGCCAGAATCATAAAACCATGATATTTCCAAACTATTCGTTTTTATACTTTGGCAATGTTACAATAACAGTAGTTCCCTTACCTGTTTCACTCTCAATCATTAATTCCCCATGATTTTTCTCAGCAAAATCTCTGGCCAGAATCAAACCGAGCCCGGTACCCTTCTCATTATTGGTGCCCGTGGTTGATATATTTTTATCCAGGCAGAACAATTGTTCCATCTTTTCTTTACTAATCCCTACACCATGATCTCTGACCTTCAACTCCAGATAATCATCTGTTTCTTCTGTATATATCTCCACCCGGCTTTCTTGATGAGAAAATTTGATTGCATTAGTTAACAGATTATTCAGTATAGAAATTATCATCTCCTTATCACCAACTACAAGACTACCTTCATTAACCGAACAATGAATCTTTATCCCCTTCATATCAGCCTTCATCTTATATAAGTCTTTACTTCGAGTAGCAATATCAGATAGATCAAGAACACTGGGATTGTAGTGTATCCTGTTGTTTTGAAGTCGAGACCATTGCAGCAAATTATCCAACAAACTTAAAAGGTGAATCGTGTTTTTCTGCATCTCTTTTGTTATAAACAACGTATCTTCATCTTTTGTATTTTCCAGTTTTGATAAAAGAATTCTGTATCCCGAAATTTGGGCAACCAGAGGATTCTTAATATCATGGGCCATTGTGGATATAAATTTATCTTTAGATTTATCTATCTCCTGCAACTGCTCGTAAGCCTGATTTAATTCCTGCTTTTGTTTCTCGATTAAATGATTTTTACTGCGCAATTGCTTATTGGCAACCTTTTTCAAATGATAATGAAGATATATAATAAAAAGCGATAAAAAACCAATAATAATTAGGAACCAATAGAGAATCTGGCGTGCCTCTATCTTTTCGATTTTTAACGCTTGTATCTGATTATTTATCTTTAATATCTCATTCTCTCGCTCTTTTTTATTAACATCATATTTCGTTCTCATTTCATTGATCTGAGCTGCCTTCTCTTCTGTAAATAACGAGTCCCTCAACGTCGCTAAACGCTTAAACTTCGCCAATGCTTGTTGATATTGGTTCTGCTGTTCGAAATATCTATAATTCAATTCCAGCAGGAAAATCTTAGTTTGAATAAATCCGTGTTCATTTATCATCTTTTCAGCTAATTTTAATTCCTCTTCTACCCGCTGATAATTATGTTGATCTAACAATATGGAGATTAAGCGTAACCTGCTCTCCACTATCTTATAGGGATCACCAAAATCCTCCCGCAATGATAAAGATCGCTCTACTTTATCCAATGCATTATCTAGATCTCCATCATATATATCATTCTTGGCCATATTGTATAATAGCGCTGATATCCCTACATTATTTTCATATTTCTCTTCTAACTCCAAGGCTTGTTGAAAATATTCCATAGATTTTTCATTATTGTCCAAATGTTGATATATTACACCAATATTATTGAGAGAATAGGCCAGGTTATCCTTCAATCCAAGCTCTTTCTGAAGCTCATAAGACTGCAGAAAATAGGACAAAGCCTCCTCATACATCTCCTGTCCAGAATAGATTAAACCAAGATTGTTTGAAGAGTATATCATGTTCAGTTTCTTACCCAACCTTTCCTGAATTTCCAACGCATCAAATTGATATTTTATCGCTTTATCAAAATCCCCTCGATTGTTGTAAATTAATGCAAGATTTCCTAATATTGAGCTGAGCCCCTCTTCATTGTCTAACTGTTCATAAATCTCTTTTGCCTTAAAATAATTGTCCTCTGCCAGAGATAATTTGCTCACCGCCCAATAATTGATTCCCAAACTTTTATATATCACAGCAAGATCTTCGGTATATTCCTCTGTATCAACCAGATCCAATGCCGCCTCGGCATAACGGAGTCCCTGTTCTGGATCCTTATCCCACATCTGTGCCGATAGCTGATTCAATATCCTGACCCTTGCGTTACCTTCAGCCGTCTCTAACTCTGTTTTTAAACTATCAATATTGTTACTGTTCAAAATAAACACCGTCAGCAAAATCAGCAATAATCCTATTATTCTCTCTCGCATTTGTTTCCTCAAACTTTATTTTTTAAATTATTACTATTGCTTGATAATTGTCAAGTAACCATTATTTGCTTTGTTCGCTAATTGTGTTATTTACTTCAATTGCAACCAATTCCACCCTCACTTTATCCAAAATCTACTACTACCATTTTTATTTCACATATTGGATATCCCTCGTTTATGATTTCTGTTAACACCCTTTAGAGCTTTAACTGATAATGATACTTGACGCTATGTCGACAAACACCTTTATGACGTTATGAATTATGAAAATTTAGTAGATATCAGGCATCATCTTCACTCAATTGCAGAACTTTCTGCAAAGGAATTGAAAACCACCGCCTTTATCATTTCGTATATGAAAGACTTAGCTGATAAGATTTATATCCCTGCTGATAAAAAAGGCTTAATCGCTACGTTCAAAAGCACTAAACCAGGACCACATATCTGCTTTCGCTGTGATATCGACGCACTACCAATCACCGAGACCTCAAGCGTTGATTATAAAAGCAACGATTCCAATAGCGCTCACTGCTGTGGACATGATGGACACACAACTATCCTGATGGGACTTGCCAACTGGTTGGATAATCATCGTGACGATTTTTCTGGATCGG
>CAYYLA010000272.1:0-4514 GCA_964441785.1 uncultured Candidatus Cloacimonadota bacterium
TGATCCTTGCATAATACGACAAAGAGGAAACACACCGAAAAACGTGTCATGAGCCATATCTTCCTGATAGGTCAGATCCCAGCGGAGCGTTTCGATTTTTTGCCTAGCCTGCCTTATGACATCAGGATCTTTTTCTGATGTAACATCTTCCTCGGCTCTGCGAAGATATTTAAAACCCATTTCGAAAGCATCCATATCACCATATTCGCCGATCCCCAACCAATAATAGGTGTCTGCATGTTTCAGATTTTCTGAATATTCACCCCACATTAATGTGAATGACATCATTATCAGAATCACAAAAAATCGTCTCATCTAATCCCCTTTTTCCTGTTGATTTACAAAATCACTCCACAGTTCTGTCTTACAAATCTGTTGCTGTTGAACCTGTTTAAATAGTTCATCAGCAATACTATATCGTCCAGGTTTAAACATTTCACCTGTATCAAAATTCCAATATTTATCAAACCAGCAAATTTCCTGATTTTCAGCAAGTAATTTATTGCAGGCAGATGTGTAAAGCAGCCTGTCATCTTCATCAAAAGTAATATCCCGCAAAAAACTTTTCATTATGGATGCGGTCTCTTTTCTGGTAAATAAAATTATCGGTTCTGTAATTATTTGAAGGAATCGATATGCCCATTTTCCCCCGGCTTTCCAGCAAAAAAAGCGCTTAATAAACTGCATCCGTCGGGGTAGTTTGGATATCATACTATGGATAGCATCCGCATCAATCTTCATACCATAAGCATTCATTATAACGTTATCAACATCATGTTTTTTATTACTTGGATAATTCAAACTCGGTTCAAAATTTGATATGCCTTTCGCTTTTAACAACATCACATCGAGATTATTTTCAATCAAGCCATGCAGGGCTTTATCCTCTTCATAGGTAATCTCATTTGAGTAATTGCGTGATTTTGCCTTATATTTACCGGCAATCCTGTTTATTATTGGATGCAAAACCATATCTGTGATCAGGTGAAACTGCCAGCCAAGAGCTACGATTTTCCATTGATTATCGGTGTGTTGTCTATATAACATTTCGGGTAATTTAGCTGCCAGCAGATAGTGTGATAAATCACTGATTAAAGCATCTTCACCAGGCCAATAGCCAGCATCGGGAAAGGAGTTACCAAGCATAAAATATCCATAATCAGGTGAGGCAATTATGTTGGTATTCTGCAGAAATTCACGACCCAGCAGCAGATGTGTTATCGATCCTGCCATATTATTTTTCCAGGGTTTTTCCCTTTTCAACAAGAAAATCAAAAAGATCGATAATTGCCTGAGCAAGAACTTTGGCAAGATCTCCATTATGAACTGCATCACGAAAATATTTATCTATCAAACCACGCATATGAGGAAAATTTGCCAACAACGAATTACCGCCATCACTAATGGTCCAGGCCTGAAGTGTACTATTGATATACTGTTCCATATTCTGTTTGTTATCCTGATCAAAAAGTTTGGAAGATCTGCTTCTAGCCTGCCTTACCAGCTCCAGAAAACCGCCGGGGAGCAACCTGTTATTAACAACATAAAGTTCCACATCCGATGGATATCCAACCGAGATAACAGCGTAAGCCTCAACAAAAAGCTGCATGATCTCGCGGTTATCCATCTCGATCTTATCCAATTTTGTCAGGATATAATCATAACTTTTCAGAATAGGGATATGAGCTGAAACTCGTGATGAAAAGGTATCGAGGCTGAACAACGAGTTTCGGAGATATGATTTTATCAAACCGTGATAGCCCTCCTTAACTTTTGCCAGCATTGGATCTACCAGATCACTGTTTATGTCTGCCCCCATCCGGGCAGCAGCTTGACTGAGTATTCCGAAGCTACTGTTGGGAGTTCCCTCAATAATTTCTGCCTGAACAAAGATATCAGGATCCTGTTCCAACAGATGCAGGTACCATTTATGCAATTGTTGATAAACCTTTGTTAATGAATGTTCCGAGCGATCGATATCATCATGTTTGGGATAATTCAACTGCAGGGCAAAATTCAAACCGCTGTAAGTAAAGAACCGCGTGGTCCTACCCTTTTCATGCAAATCTCCTGCTGCTTTAAAGGTATTATCATAGATTTCTATGGTTTTATCTGGATCATCAAAAATCGCTGCCACACAGGCTGGAATAGCAAAAAAAGCCAGGATTGTACCACAAATACGTTCCCGCTGATCTGGGTCCAACGAATCTGGTCCGTATTTTACCATAATTTCCGTAACCTTTTCTATGGCATCAGAGCCAGGTTCCCAGGCATCCAACAAGGTTAAGATTGCTGCTTTCTCCTCCTCAGAAAAGGCTTTATCTCCAGCTCCAAAGGATACGCCATGACGCTTAAACAAAGCATTCCCAAAGAGCAATAATCCATTGGTAAGTAAACCTTTGATCCCCTTACTTAGAATATTGTTAAATAATCCTTTTTTGGCCAGTCTCAGATTCTGGGTGATTATTTTGATCCAGAAATCACCGATTAAGGAGACAACCATTTCGTTGTGATGAAAAACCCCTAGAACCTTGAAAGTCACTTCCAGCAAAAGCGAGAATAGTGTACCGCCCTGTTTCACAAAACTGCTGTAGGATATTTTATCACCCAATTTATTCATCAGCAGAGAGGCCCGATCCGGTGATTGACGCCAGATCAAGTAAAGCGCCCGTGCAATAGCAGCAGAAACGGCTTCTTTCCCCTCTTTCTTCGGAAGATCACCGATAATGGCTTCATTAACGATGGTTTCGTCATCACTGATCTCAACAGCTATATTTACCGCTATGATTCGATTGTTATAACCACTGTCCAATAACCGTTCCACAATGGTGTCCGCTGTTTTCATTTCTCCCTTCTGGTACAATCCAACCACAATACTCTGCGCCATATCCCGCAGTTCCTGCCTCTGATCTGATGCCAAATTAAACACAAGCTCTGTGCAATTTTCACACATCATAACAGCAAGCTTCAAAGCCTCCAGAAGTATCGGCGCGTCACCCTCATGAGCATGATTTATCAGTCGCGAAATCACATCGATATCCAAGGGCGCAAAACGATGCATGATCCAACGCGCTGTGCGATATTCGTAATAACGATCGTAAACAAAACGCAACGCCATATCATCAGCCTGAAAATCCTCTGTGATTATGCCCTCATCCAATAATCGTTCGTAGGTTGTACGCCAATCCTTTGGTACCGGTTTGATATTCATGGAATCACAATTTGGACATGGGTCATCCACCCTGAAATCTGGATCACCAATCTTAAAAATACTACGGCAGGAAGCGCATTGATAGGTCGAACCCGGGGCAAGATTAACCGGTGTAGCATACACAATCTCCTGCAATTTCTCGTAATCCCTGATTGTTCTCCCATCCAGATTACTGGCATGCTTTTCCCACATCCTTTCTATCAGGTTGGATAGAAAGGGCTCATCGCGTTTGTCATCAATATTTGCCTTTTCGTCATATCTATTGAAGATGCGTTGGATATCCAATTGTCGCGGAATTGAACCACGTTGAGCATCATCTCCACCATAGGCTTCGGCTGCTAATCGTAACATCAGAGGATCACGAATCAGATCCTTTGATCGAGGTGATAATTCTGACAGACTGGTTGTGATATAAAATTGCTCACAATAATTCTCATAAGCCGATTTCAATTCACCTTCACTATATTGGGATAAAGCTGGAAATCGCTTTTCTGATGCTTCCAGATAGCTGTAGACTAACTCCTCCTGCCGGCTGGTTAAGGTTACCATTATTCGTGACCAGCTAATTGTACGACAGGTTATCACAAACCGCAAATTCAACATGTTATTTTCAGGATAGATATCCAGAATCTCCCGCATCAAAAGAGCAGGGTTGGAATATTCATTAATCGCATCGATATAGACAAACACCTCTTTATCTTTGAAATCATCCTGCTGCTTCTGTAATTTATCTTTTATCGATAACAGACCGTTCTTAAGATGAAGTGATTGATCAAACTCTTTTTTTATTCCGCTTGGATGGATATTGCGTGCCTCGAAGAAGAATACCGATGCATCATCCTGTTTTTCACGTATCAAAGGATGAGTAACCAGTTTCCAAAGTGTATTGGTTTTTCCATGACCAGAATCTCCTAAAATTACCAGGCAGGGTGATTTTTTATTCTCCAGAAACTGTTCAAAAATTCCATCATCACCTTCAATAGAAGAACGCCGGATATATACCTGCGGAATAACCTTACCAGAGGTTTCCAGATTACTGCGGTTTGTTTTGCGAAGATTATCACTGACAGATTGAAGGTGTGGCCAACTCAATTCATTTGCAACCTGGATCTCTTCTTTCTTTTCAATACGAAGCAATTTCTGTACTTCATTGGCAAGATCAAGATATAATTCTTCATCAAAACCCCATTTGTTACCTAGAATAAATTTAACCAGTTTCACACTTTTCTGCCGGTTTATCCTGGCTGTTTCGAATAACATAAAATGGTGATCATTTCCTGTTTTAGAGCTTTTTAATTCGATC
>CAYYLA010000273.1:0-4510 GCA_964441785.1 uncultured Candidatus Cloacimonadota bacterium
GAAAAAAGAAATCCTCCTTCGCCAAGGCTATGGAGGATCTGCGAAAAGAAAAAAAGCGGATTAAGAAAAAGTGTGTGTGTGATAGAGCGATTGTTTTTGATTATTCAGATTAGCTCCACTGATTACTCCGGCTTTTGACGGATAAGTGCAGTGACCAAAGGAAACTTGCATAATGTTAATACAAAATTAAAAAGCAACTGATGTGAAACTATCTCGCAGATGTTTAGATATCCAACCTGGATAAATATTGTAACAAAATAAATTTTGACAAATCTGCATTTTGTGGCAATTTTAGTTGTATTGAATGTATCGTGATGAGAATACTACATTGATTGAATAACACCTGGGTGAATGTCACGGATAATAAATATTGGAGGATTTATGAAAAGATCGTTTCTTCTTATTTTTCTGGTGGCTTCTATAGCGCTTTGCAGCAAGGTTAAAATCAGGGAGGTGCAGATATTCGAGAGCTCATCCAACCTATCACCCTTCAGCGCAAAAGATTATACTGATACCTTTTATCAATCCAAAACACGGAAGGTGAATTTTCAATGCAATATCATTGATGATGAAGCAAATGAACATCGGTTTAATATTACGTTGAAATTCATCAACAAAACAAATTCTTCAATAACAGAAAAAACCTATAGTCTCAGAAAGCAGAACAGTAGTACGTATTTCCTTGCTTTTGGATGGGATGAACCGGGTATCTGGGTTCCAGGAGAATATGAGGTGCAGTTTATTTATAACGATAAGGTGTTAAAGAGATCAAATTTCGAAATTATTGATGATTTACATTATCCTTATTATCCTGAGCTACATTTCTATATCAAGAATTTCCATGTTAATAATTCACACAATGATAATATATTAAATCCCATTAAAGTCAAGACCTACAACGGTGATGGTGAGTTCAAGGAATTTATAAAATGGACAATTGATCTGATTCACCCATTCCTCAATGAGAACCTGAATGGGACGTTTAAAACAACGGTATACGAAGAGGATAACACCCCGGTTGACACTCTGTTCACTCGCTATCATATCTATAAAACCCATGCCAGTTCTACCCATGAATGCACCTTCTACGAAAAGAATGAGAAACGGATCAAACCCGGGGAATACTACATGATAATTGATATTGATGAGATTGAGTTGTTTAGACGGGAGTTCAGGATAATCAAAAATTAAATCAAAGGGATGAACATTTCATAAGAAATATTCATCCCTGTTTTTTCAAGAATATAAAGATTATGACTAATCAGTATCTGCAGTTATGTCATCAAAATTTTTCTTTATTATCGCATCTAAATGTTTTCTCGGTATTCTTAATCTCAAAAAGGTTTTGTATGTACCCTCATAATATATTGTCTTTTCTTTTGCAATTTCAGTGTTCTGAACTAATTCATTAACGGCTTTATTCTTAACAATTTCAATTTTCCTGGCAGCTGATAACGAATCAATTTCAACCGAACTTTCTTCTTTTATAATCCTCTCTTCAATTATTGATTCAATCCGTGAAGCGACATCAGTTTGGGCATTTAACATTGCTTCATCTCGTGGCATTGTCTCTAATTTATTTGCCCCTAATCCATAAAAATAATAATATTTTCCATTACCGGGTTTCCCCCACCACCCAGGTCTGTAATCGGGTTTATAAGCACAAGACGTTACAATTAAAGAAATTAATCCTAATGCAATTAGAACTTTTGTTTTCATTTTTACCCCCTTGTTTCTTCAATTTTAATTGTATAACTTTTTTTATAAGGATTTATCAAACCAGCATGATTATAGGCTTCGATAGCTTCGTTCTTTTTCCCTTGTTTTCTATATATGTCTCCTCTTAGAATATATAAGTCATAACTGTGAGGATTAATACTTTCACAATGGTTTTTAAGAATATCCAATGCTTTCTGTTCTTCATTTTTTGCCTGCAGGTATAATGCTTTATAGTAATAATAAATCCAATAAGATTTATCCTTCAAAACCTCATCAATCTTCACTAGACCTTTATCATATTCTTGAGATATATAATACTGGTTTAACAGATAAATCCTGGGAGATATATAGTAATAATCCAGGTTCAAGGTCTGCAAAAGAAAAATAACACCCTGAATCTCTTTCTGTTGTTGTATCAACACATCCCCCAACTGAAATTTTGGTACTGATAGTGTGCTACCCAACATGGATGCAATATTAAATTCTGAATATGCTATATCGAGATCACCACTATTTAATGAGATACATCCATCATTAATTTTATCTAATATATCAGTTTCAACATTATGTGAATACATGTTATACGATTTAATCCATCGCTCCATAGAAAAAAGAAGTTCTAAGTCAGTAACTTTCATAAAAGCCCGTTCCAGTAAGGCTTTAAATTGCTTTCCGTTACCTCCTGCATATTCATTAAAAGCCTTTAAAATTAGATAATAAGGTTCTGGTTCTGAATTACTTTTATTTTCCAGATTTAAGAAAACTGTTTCAGGAAATATATACTTATTCTCTTCGATATTATTATTAATTACATCAATTTTATTATTAAAATCCGTTAGTTTTCCTAACATTGATAATTGTTCAAAATCCTGCTGAAAATTCTGGATTTCATCTTTATCTATAACTGGCAGAAATTCTCCAAACGAGTAATCATCTTTAGTAACCAGAAGTTTAACCAATAATTTTATATATCGTGAGAATATTTGATCAGAATAATCATTACTGGAGAAAAAAAACATCTCAAAATCTTTATATACAGGGTTAATAATTTCATAGAATGATGTTAAGGAATATAACGTAGTTTCATATAATACACCTAAATCATCAGCTTTTTTCGCAAATGGAAAATCAAAATAGTTTTTTATGGAAATTTCAAAATCCTCAACATCATTTATAAGATTCTCCAAATCAACTAATTTTTCTTTATTGGGTTTGTTATCAAATGCGAGTTCAATCATTTCCAACTCATGCTTTACTTCTTTTAAATAGTATTCAATTGATTTTGAGCTTCTCGTCATAGCATTATCGAAGAAGGAATAGTGCTGTACTTCTTCATTTTCGGTAATAAACTCACTAAATAGTTTATAAGACTCGAAATAATCCTGTTTTGAATACAAGGAATCTGCTTCATCATAAAGAGCCTTGTAGTAATCGTATTGAGGCCAGTATTTTTCATCAATTAAATAGGATTCAGATTTATTTTCATCATACCCAAAAATGAATGGTTCATAAAAGACAACGTCACTATATCTCAACTTTAATATTAAATTTTCTATATTTCTTTCTTCAGGATTAGCTTTTAACCCAGAGGGAAACAACTTTTTGGAACCATTCCAAACAGAAATTTTTCCATCTAATCTTCTATAATCTCCCCTTTTCATTTCCCAGTTGATTAGTGGTTCAAAACAGAAATAGAGATATTCACTGTCTATTGGCTTTTGAACCTCTTCATGTCCATAAGCATTAGAAAAATAGATCTTTAACCTTTTATCCTTTTTATACTCCATAATTGTATAATCGGCAAACAACGAAAAAATAAACAAAACAAATAAAATAATAAAAATAATCTTCCTCATAAACTCCCCTACTTTGAAATTTCAAAAACTATTTGATACATTGCAATTTTATTTAGAGGTATTGAAAGTAAATCATTCATAAAACCTCTTAAATTTATTTTGTAAGTCTTAGTTTCATCATCATACATTGCGTTATGTCTGAAATCCACTTCGTCTTCTGTTGCAATTAACTTGATTTTTCCCCATTCACTATTGCTATCATCGCTCAAAGTAGCATAAAAACTCCCGTTACATTCCTTATCTCTTTCTGTAATTTCATATTTTTTTCCATAGGATGGGCTCAAAATCTGTACTTCCTTATCTCTTATGTAAACAACTGTAATATAGCTATCTCTTGTAGTTGAATAGGATAAATCTACCCTGTCTCCACTTGTTATTTGTAACGAAGATATGTCTGATTTTATCTTGAATCCTGCATCTATTTCTCCTTCCAGTTGACCTATCTCAGCTGCAAGTTTGATATAAAGCGTTGTTACTCCATTTTTGGTCTTCTTCTTTCTCTTTAAAATATCAAAGTCTTTAATAATGCCATTCGTAATCATTGTATTATACTTGAGAAGTTGATCCTTTACTATTCTATCATTTTCGATCAATATATCCTGAATAACTCCGGCCCCAATAATTACGTTTTTTCTATTGCTTATTCGTTCAAGTAATTCTACTACTAATTCATTTTCTATCTCATATTCGGTTTTATTTTTGGGTATTACTCTTGTACCATCGATAGTATCCCTTCCTTTATTTATGCTGAATATGCTACAAGAAATTATACAACATATTGATAATGTAACATATAACAACGCGAACCTTCTAAACATCACTCCTCCTAATACTCAATGATAACCTTATCTCCAAAATTCTCACGGTTATACAAAATGGGTGTTTGTTCCTTGTTTTTTAACCTCCGTGATTCCCATGGTATGCCTTTATCATAG
>CAYYLA010000274.1:0-4499 GCA_964441785.1 uncultured Candidatus Cloacimonadota bacterium
ATCCAAAAACTGAAGAAAAGGTAAAAGTTCCTTCAAGAGTTGTTCCTACTTTTAAGTTCTCACGTGCTTTCAAAGATGAAGTAGATAACTCTAATCAATCGCTGATTAAATAATGGAGGATTAATGCCCTGCGGAAAGAAGAAAAAACGCTATAAAATCGCTAATCACAAGCGGAAAAAAAGACTTCGCAAGAATCGTCATAAGAAAAAAGGCAAATAGAAAATAAACATTTTTCAGGTCGAAATCCAATCTCATATGGAGGGATTTCGGCCTTTTTTTTTATCGTTTTTTTAAATATAATAAAAAATAACCTAATATACTACCGACAAGATACCAGGGAAAATCTCTCCAGCTGAATGAATTACCGAGAATTGTACGGCCAATCACATTAGCTCGAATTGTTTCAAGAAGGGGAGGATGCCAGAGTTGAAGGATTTCAAGAATCGATGTTATTACCAATGCAGCAAGAGCGTGGAACAGATAGGATAATTTTGGGAAAACAATTGAAAAGAGTAATACACCGAAAGTGACATAAAACAATCCACCCAGATTAAGATTTACCAGGGTGGAAAAGGGTCCTGAATAATGTTTTGTGTAAATACCCAAGATAAGGAGTAACGTCAGCCAGAATGGATAGAAGAGTCTACTCTTCATCTTCAGGAAAATCTTCTTCCGTTATTATGGCGATGCCGTTGTCTGCTAGAAGCTTTGCTGTTATTCCCAATCCTTCAATTACTGCACCGGAATGAGTTCCGTCATAGATTTTTCCATATCCGCATGATGGAGATCGTTGCTTTAAGATTGCCTGGGTACAATTTACCAGTTTGGCAATTTTCAGTGTTTCCTGGGCACCTTTTACAAAAGCACCTGTTACATCATTACCACAGTTGGAAACTATATTATCTCCAACAATTTCAGAAGGGTCTCTTGGGGTAGCCAAACCACCCAATTGCTCGGGACACAAGGGTAACGCTTTGCCAGCTGCAACCAGTTCCAGCACTTTTTTGCAGGTATTACTTTTCCCATCATATCGGCAGTTTAATCCTGCTAAACATGCACTTACGATTATCATTATAACCTCTTTTGTAGTTCCTGGATTTTCTGTATGGCTTCCATAGGAGTCATATTATTTATATCCAAATCTTTGATCTCATCCAGGATCCTGTTTTTCTCTTCTACTTTATCAAACATAGCATCAAATATGTCCATTTGATTGCGTTCTTTTGCCAGATTTTTTTTCGCATTGGCCGATAATCCCTGTGGGCTCAACTCATGTTCTTCAAGATTACGCAAGATGTTCTTTGCTCTAGTAATAACCCTGGCTGGTACACCGGCTAATCTAGCTACCTGAATACCATAACTCTGATCAGCACAACCGCGCTCTATTTTGCGTAGAAAAATTATTTTCTCATTCCACTCGCGAACCAGAATATTATAATTTTTGACTCCCTCCAGGATGTTCTCAAGCTCTGTCAATTCGTGATAATGTGTTGCAAAAAGTGTTTTAGCTGATACCCGATTTGTATTATGGATATATTCGACAATAGACCAAGCCAGGCTTAGACCATCAAATGTGCTTGTTCCGCGTCCTATTTCGTCCAAGAGGATTAATGAATTTGGTGTAGCAGAGTTAAGGATATTTGCTGTTTCCAGCATCTCAACGAGGAATGTACTTTGACCCATAGCGAGATTATCTGAAGCGCCTACTCTGGTAAATACTTTATCAAAGACAGGAAGATTAGCACTGGATGCAGGGATAAATGATCCAATTTGTGCCATAATAGCGATAATGCCGACTTGTCTTAGATAGGTTGATTTACCTGCCATATTAGGACCAGTGATTAGGGCAATCCGGGTGTCGGTATTATTGAGATTTACATCATTAGGGATAAATTCTTCTGTATCCAATAAATCTTCAATTACTGGATGGCGGCTGTTAATGACTTCAACAAGGCCATCCTGGTTAAATTGAGGTTTACAGAAATTGTTTTTATAAGCCAGATAGGCAAAACTACATAATACATCAAGTTGAGCAATAATCTCAACATAGAATTGCATGAGATTAACTTTCTGAAAGAGCGTATCTCTAATCTCCGAGAAGAGTTCATATTCCAGGCTTTTAATCCGCTCTTCGGCACCAAGAACTTTAACCTCATACTCTTTCAGTTGAGGGCTGATATATCTGTCGGCATTTACGAGGGTCTGTTTTTTTATATAAGCTTCAGGGACTTTATCCTGATGTGTTTTTGTAACTTCGAGATAATAACCAAATACGCGATTATAGCCTACTTTCAGGGATGGGATACCGGTGTTTTTGCGTTCTTCTTCTTCCAGTCTGGCAATCCAGCCTTTTCCATCGTTTCTAATTTCCCTTAATTCATCGAGGTTTGAATTATAGCCATCCTTGATTATATTGCCATCTGTTATAACCAGGGGAGGATTATCCAATATGGCTGTTGAGATAAGTTGAAGAATCTCAGAATAATCACCAATCGAGGATTTCAGGCTGTAGAGAAAAGGGTTATCAAGATGTGTTAGCATTTCAGAAAGCATGGGAGCAGTATTAAGATAATCATGCAGAGCTATCAAATCTCGTGGGTTTACGCGTTGGGTCCCAACTTTACTGATAATTCTGCTTAGATCGCCAATCTCATTTAGGATAGATCTGATATCTTCTGTATAATTAAAATTATTCTTAAGTGTTTCTACTGCATCCAACCTGTAGTTAATCTTTTCGATATCCAGCAATGGATTTAATAACCAGCTTTTCAATCGTCGTGCGCCCATTGGTGTTCGGGTTTTATCTATAACTGCAATAAGACTTCCAGAACGATCATTATAGCGCATGGATTTAATCAGCTCAAGATTTCTACGGGTTGTTTCATCCAGTTGCATATGGTCCGAAATCGAGTAATAAGAGATATTGCTAATATGCTTAAGCTCAGCATTTTTAAGTGTTTTGATATATCCAAGAACAGAACCAGCTGCAATTTGAGCTAAGGTTTTTCTCAATAATCCAAATCCTTCCAACGATGTTAAATTAAAGTGATTTTTAATCACTCTGACTGCTTCTTGATGATCAAAATACCAGCTGTCAAACAATGTTATAACATAATCAGTTTCAGGGATTAGAGCTTTTATCAGATCTTCAATTTCCTTGCTTTCTACAATTATCTCCGAAGGATTTATGCGTTGGATCTCATCCTTCAATTGCTGGCTCTCCAGTTCGGTACAGTAAAAATCTCCGGTTGAGATATCAATTCTTGCGATCCCGAATTTCAATCTATTTTTATCTGGAACAACAGAAATCAGGAAATTATTATCACTTTTATTAATGAGTTTTCCATCTATAATCGATCCGGGTGTGATGATGTCAACAATATCGCGTTTTACCAGGCCTTTTGCTTTTTTTGGATCTTCCACTTGCTCGCAAATCACAATTTTAAGACCATTTTTAACAAGCTTATCTAAATAATTATCAAGAGCATGGTAGGGAAAGCCGGCAAGAGGTATAGGGTCATCTGCTTTTTTGTTGCGCGCAGTAAGTGTGATGCCAAGTACTTTTGATGCTATTTTTGCATCATCGAAAAATGTTTCGTAGAAATCGCCCATCCTGAAAAGGATTAATTTATCAGGATGTTTCTCTTTAACAGCAAGAAATTGCTGTAACATGGGTGTTAATTTTTTTATTTTACTCATATTATTTTACTATTTCAAAGGATGATATGTTTTTCTCCGATAACCTTGCTTTAGCAATGTTGATCTCGTCATCTGAATCAAATGGTCCGGCAGCTACTACATGTTGAATCTTACCATTGTTTTTTCTGGGAAAACTGGCCGATTTACCTGGGAATATCTCATCAATCCTGGATATCATTTTATCAGCATTATTTTTAGATCCAAAAACACCAACTTGCAGAAATCGTCCAGATATCACCTTATCTTTTGATTCTTCCACTATCTGCTTTTTAACCTGGATCTCAGGATTGTCCAATAATGTCGGATCAACAGATGGATTGCCAAGGTTGTTCATGCGTTCCTCTGCCTGATACGTGTATTGATGATAAGGAAATTCCTTCTTCAACTTTTTGTATGATAAAGCAGCTTTGTCAATATTTCCTGATTGCTCATAGCAGTATCCCATTTTGAAATGAAGCAGCGGGATATTGTTATTGATGTACTCAGAATTACGCAAATAATCAAGCGTATTCAATGCTTTGGTATAATTTTTCATTTGGATATAGGATTCGCTGATAATGAAATAGGCTAACTCTATCTTATCATGATTTTCCGAACTGTATATGTAGTTTTGTGATGCAATGATGGCTGTTGAAAATTCTCCAATCTTAAAATACGCTTCAGATAACCAATATTCCTTTTCCAGAACTCTGGGATGATGAATTTGATTAAGATAGGAGATTGCCTTGTCATAATCACGTTTTAGGTGATAAAACAACTCCGGTGCCCAGAAATCGTCGGCAGTCCAGGCAGGTGGCTCA
>CAYYLA010000275.1:0-4478 GCA_964441785.1 uncultured Candidatus Cloacimonadota bacterium
GGCAGGGTAGGAAGCATGACAGCATACAGTTTAGCCGAGTTATGTTTTGAAACCTTACTTGAATATGGTGAAGCAGCATTGGCCGCTTGTAAGAGTAAGATCTCGACACCTGCTCTTGAACATGTTGTAGAGGCCAATACATTACTCAGTGGATTAGGCTTTGAAAGTGGTGGATTGGGAGCAGCCCATGCAATCCATAATGGTTTGACTGTTCTAGAACCCACCCATAATTTCTATCATGGAGAAAAGGTAGCAATCGGTACATTAGCAGGATTATTCCTGACAGATCAACCGATGGATTTGATTGCAACCGTATTTGATTTCTGCAAAAAGGTTGGATTACCTTACCGCTTGGCAGACATTGGGCTTGCCGACGTAAGTGATGATGATCTGATGAAAGCAGCGGAAGCCTCTTGCGTGGAAGGTGAAACTATCCATAATGAAGCATTAACAGTAACAGCAGAAAAGGTTTTTGCTGCTCTTAAAATGGTTGATGCCTATGCTGAGGGATTAAATTAAAATATATAATAAAACGAAGAATAAATGCTGAGCAGGTGATGGGGATATCTTGTCACCTGCTTTCTTTATGCTTAGAAATAAACCCGCCTAAAGAAAACCCGAGTCGGGTTATCCCGAGTCGGGTTAGGTTTGAAAAAATATTTGAGCTTGACGATAGTACTGTATCTTAGCCAAATTCTAATCAAAATATCTAAGGATGAAAGTTAATGAAAATAAAAAATCTATGGTTTCTCTGTTTGTTTATTATCAACCTCAATGCCTCAAATAAGATTATTCTTATGCACGGGATCAATGGCTCATCATCCGAGTTGAGAGTCATAGAGCAATATTTAATTTCCCAAGGAGAATCTGTTGAAAACCTTGATTATCCATCAACAGAATATCCAATAGAAGTGCTGGTTTCCAAATATGTTGGATCAAAGCTGGAACAATTTGCACAAGAGGTTGATACGGTGCATTTCGCCTGTCATTCAATGGGTAATATTGTATTGAGATATTATCTTAAAGATCATCCGAATTATCCTTATGGACGGATTGTTATGATGGGACCTCCTAATCAGGGGAGTCAGTTAACTGATACTTTTAAGAAGTGGAAATATTACAAAAAGAGATATGGCCCTGCTGGTGATCAGATAGGAACAGATGTGGAAGATTTGTTGAAATTGCCAAGATATCTACCCCGGGATACCGGGATAATTGCCGGATCAAAGTCGATGTTCTTTGTTTATAGCTGGATCTTACCTGGTAAGGATGACGGTAAGGTATCCCATGCAAGCATGAAATCACCCGGATATGTAGATTTTGTTACAGTTCCTTATCATCATGATGAGATGACATATGAGGAGGATGTGGCTGTGTTGATTTTGAGTTTCATAAATAATGGAGAATTTTGATAAATCAGCCTGGAACTTTTCTTAAATCATCAACAGCTGCTCGTGAGTTGGATAGGGAAAAGCTCCTTCCGGGAAAGACTCTTCACATTGTTTGATAAATCTATTCAGTTCTTTCAGGAGATTATTTGCCTCTATTATTGGATGAGAATCAAATTCGCTGTCATTATTGATGATTTCTTGATATAAAGCGATCAACATTTCCGTTTTATTGCTTATCTCTGTATAATTTTCAGACATTGCTTTAATCTGATTTTCAAGGGTTGTTTGTTTGAGTTTAAGTGTTTCGATTTGTAGCAATGTTCTTGATTGATCCTCCAAAATTTTTTGCAGTGTTGGCAGATATCCACTTTTTATCATTCTTGTTGCGCAATTGATTTCAATTGTTTTGAGATTCACAAAATTATCTAGTTTAGCAATTACTTTAGATTCCAATTCTCGGGATGATAATATATCAAAAGACTTGAATAATTCTAGGGAATCTTTGCCTGTTAATTTCTGGATAGCTTCAGCAGTATCTTTTATCTGAGGTAATCCTCTCTTTTTTGCTTCAATTATCCATTCTTCACTATAGCAATTACCATTGAAAACTACCGAAGAATTTTCTTTGTAGAGATCCTTAAAAATAGTAAAAGCGTTCTGTTTGGGATCACCCTCCATGTCCTTTAGCATAGAATAGATCTTTCTGTAACCAGCTGCAATAATTGTATTAATCACAGTAATTGATTCTGAGGGATTCTGATTTGATCCAACTGCTCTAAACTCAAATTTATTACCTGTAAATGCGAAAGGAGAGGTTCTGTTTCTATCAGAGAAATCTTTATTGATTTTTGGAAAATTCTGCAAACCCGATGTTATTGAACCAATCTTCTCGCTATTCAATGTAGCGGCGTTTTCTATGTTTTCAAATAGATTTGTAAGATAATCTCCAAGATATACTGAGATAATTTCGGGGGGAGCTTCATTACCTCCAAGCCTGTGTTCGTTACCTGCATCTGCGATAACAGATCTAAGTAAATGACCGTAATTTTTTACACCATAAAGCACGGCAGCCATAGTTAGTAGAAATGTCACATTTTTAAGAGGAGATTTGGATGGTTCAAGATAATTTGCACCGGTGTTATCGCCCATTGACCAGTTAACATGTTTACCGGATCCATTTACCGATTCAAAAGGTTTTTCATGCAAAACTGCAACGAAATTGTGCTTTTCTGCTACTCGTTGGATAAGATCCATAATCTGAAGATTATGATCCACCGCTGAATTTGATTCTTCATATAACGGTGCAAGTTCAAATTGATTGGGAGCTACTTCATTGTGACGCGTTTTTACGGGGATTCCACGTCGGAATAATTGTAAATCCAGATCCTCCATAAAAGCGAGAACATCCGGTTTGATGGAACTGAAATAATGATCTTCCATCAATTGCCCCTTTATGGGAGGCAGTCCAAGGATTGTGCGATTGCATATCTTTAGATCAGGACGTTTGTCAAAAAGTTCTTTCCTGATCAAAAAATATTCTTGCTCAATACCGATATAAACTTTGATTCGTTTTGCAAATCTGTTTCCAAGCAGGCGTTGTAATTTGATACTGATTTTATTGAGAGCATTCTGTGATCGCAACATTGGCGTTTTAAGATCAAGTACATCCCCGGAATAGGAAAAGAATACCGAAGGTATTACTAATGTTTTGGTTTTATCTGCTTCCAGAAGAAATGCAGGAGATGAGGGATCCCAACTGGCGTAACCTCTTGCTTCGAAAGTGGAGCGCATGCCACCTGAAGGAAATGACGATGCATCGGGTTCTGATTTTATCAGACATTTACCGGAAAAACGTTGGATAATTTTATTGTCTTCGTACATAAGAAAGGTTTCGTGCTTTTCAGCGGTTCCCGAACGATATGGCTGAAACCAATGGGTGTAATGAGTTGCTCCGTTTTCAAGAGCCCACATCTTCATAGCATGTGCAATATCATCAGCTAACTCTGCATTAAATTCACTGTCATGCTCGACAGATTCTATAAATCTCTTAAAAACATTACTGCTTAAACGTTCTTTCATTACCTGTCTGGAAAAGGTTAATTCACCAAAATTTTCGAAAATACTGTTCATCTCAAACCTCCATAGTTAAAATTTTGTCAAAAGATATTTGCTGTCTAGTAAAAAATACATAATTTGCAGTAAAAGTGATATTATCAAACAATAAGAAAACAATTTAGAAGAAATTGTTTAATGAAAAATGATCAATAACATGACAAGAGAAATTAACTGGTTGACGATAGATTTGCGATATGTGCTTGCTGGTTTGGTGGTGTGTATAAGACTGAGTAACAATAATAAATGTTAAATTTATTAAATTGGATTTAAATATTAGCAGTAGTATTTTTGGTAAATAATCATGTGTGGGGATCCCATAATGAACAATAAATCATTATTTGCTATCATGGATTCATTTCGAGAAGTTTTATGGAATAATGATTTTTTTTGCAGTATATTTTGGCAATGTGTGTCTAAGTATTTGTAACGTGAAACAGATTTCCATAAGGAGGAAATAATTATGATAACATGTAATTCAAACAAATTGGTAGTACTGATAATACTCGGTATTATGATAGCTACGATGTCACTTTTTGCGGAGGATATGAAACGGTCACAGCAGAAACAGGGACCACCGGATGTAAAGGAAATTGTAAGTGAGTTGACTACTGAGCTTTCTCTATCTGCGGATCAAGCAGAGAAAATTACGAAAATCTATGAATCACATATCTCTGAAATGAAAGAAAATCGTGAAAAAAAAGAAAATGTTGATCGCGAAACAATGAGAACACAGATGGAAGAAAACAGGGAAAAGATGAACAAAGAAATTATTGGTGTTCTGGATAAAAAACAGAAAAAACTATATAAAAAGTGGATTGAGGATCATAAACCCAATCGTGAAAGATCCAGGAGATCCGAATAAGTAATTTTTAAAATGAAAAAGGTTAGATTACTATTGATGGTCTGACCTTTTTTGTTTATTATGGAATTACGGATAAATTACAGGTCGGTAAGATATCCAATATGTATGAT
>CAYYLA010000276.1:0-4383 GCA_964441785.1 uncultured Candidatus Cloacimonadota bacterium
ACATTAGAAATCAATGTCCAGGGTGTTGTTGTCCAAGCCAGATAATAGGTGTTTTCTTCATCCTTCGCTTTGAATTTTACGAAAACTGATGGATCTTCGGTATCCTTGTAACCTTGTGCTACTTCATGGCTGGAAAGCGGGGTTCCACAACTTGGGCAATAAGGCACAATCTTATGACCCTTATAGATGAGATCTTTTTTATAGAAATCATTTAAAATATACCAGACTGTTTCGATATAATCATTTTTTAATGTGATATAGGGATTCTCAAGATCAATCCAATATCCCATTGTTTTTGTCATTTCTCTCCACTCTTTTTCATAAGAGAAGACAGATTCTTTACATTTGGTATTGAATTTCTCCAAACCGTAGGCTTCAACTTCCTTTTTATCATTAAGATTGAGCTGTTTTTCAACCTCAATTTCCACAGGTAAACCATGTGTATCCCAACCGGCTTTTCTATGAACCTGGTAACCCTTCATGGTTTTATATCTACATATTGTATCTTTTATTGTTCTTGAGATTACATGGTGAATACCGGGCATACCATTGGCTGTTGGAGGTCCTTCGAAAAATACAAATTTCTCCTTTCCTTCTCGATTGGTTATACTTTTATCGGCTATATTATTTTCTACCCAATATTCTCTTATTCTTTTCTCTAATGTGGCTATATTTTCTTTTGGATCAACGGCTTTATACATCTGTTTTGCTCCTAGCTATTTAATATCTTTATATTCCCCGGATTAATGGGTTATTCTTCTTCTTCTTTTTCCTCTTCCGGATCCTCTTCGAATAATTCTTTATAATGTTCTTTCAATTCCGGATCAAGGGAAACATATTCCTTCCACTCTTCGTAAGATTTTTCCAAGTCTACACATTTATGGCACAGAACCAGTGTGTTCTCTGGTGTAACTCCAATATAGCCGCGATCGTAACAGTTCTTGCAATTTTTCTTGATTCTGTTGGCGACCGCAATCTCCTTTGCTTTTTCTAAATGTTTTTCTTCCAATTTATACATATTTCACCTCTAATTTAGCACAAGAACTTTAGGAATAGGCTATTATGTCAATTTTTTATTTGCAAATGCAGGAATAAACAGGATATAACTTAACCTTAAGAGGATAATTTGCGATTATTCTCAAAAAGGTTGGATATCCAAACTGAACAGTAGATATGAATAACCCTGCAGATGGCTACATAAATGAAAATTTGAATGAAATTTACAAGGTAAGCTAAGATTATGGATGTATTAAGTGGCTGATTAATCAAAGGATGAATAAACATCTGAACAAGTGTGAAGAAGATTGATCCAAAAAGTGTGAAGGAGAAAATTCTAAGGTAGGGGAAACGCTTGACTATAAAAATTTGATAATCTAAAAAATGATAGGATGAAGCCAGCAGAACCGAGTATAGAACAAAGACAATGGTGTTATTTATCCGATTATCCATTCCAATGATTTTAAGAATAACATAGGTAATAAAGATAATCAGAATTTGAGCAATTATTAAGGATTTTCTGGGTTTAAGCAGATGTACACTATATATTATGAGCGATTGCACCATAATTAGCAGGAGGTAAAAATCCAGTGAGTTAGATGACAACGGTTTGAGAAGCGAAAAAGCATTGACCAGGAAAATTGTTAATATCGAGAGAATTACCAGTGTGACGATTTGTATTATTTTTTTCATAATTTAATTTATAAAATACCAGATTAAGCGAGCATTAAAATGGGTATTTGGTAATAGAATATCCTGGTTGTTGAAGAGATATTCCGCTCCTGTAAGATTTTTTACATCCGCTCTTATTTCGAATTGGGATGTAATACCGATTGCTACGAAAAGATCAATCATGGATGAGTTGTACTGAAGAATTGAGTTACCATTTTGCTGTTCTATTTCAGAATGGTAGAGCTGTTCGACTCCACAACTTATATGATTACCATAATTAAGCAGACAGGTTATTTCTAAAGAATTTTTTGTTTGGATCTGAGGGAGTAATTGATAGTTGTCAATCTTCTGATATTCATCATCGGGATAGTATTTCAGCCAGCTTCGAAGACGAATTTCAAATCGATTTATCTGATGATGCATATTTATGGATGATTCCAGCCAATAGTCTGTGTAGGCTGTATCGGGTTTCACATAGCTTAGCTCTATCCAACCTGATGGATTTTTGTAGCGAAGTCCAAACTTCAGCTCATTGTCTTCATCGATATCCCGGGTTGTTGAATATGATGAAAAGGGTTCGATAATATCAGCAAAGAGGTAAGAGCCTTCAATCTCTCCGTAATAATGGTCACTATCCTGAAGGTATCCAAAACCTTGAATAAGAAAGTATTTGTGTTGATAATCCAGGTTTAAGGAGGATGAGAAATTATCCTTATTGTCCAATGCATCACTCTGGAAATATTCCAAAGTTATATCTGCAGTTAATTTGTTATATGATAACCCTTTATTTGCTATGATTTGATTCTCAACGCGCTCTTCATCGTCCACTTTCCACTGCTCATGTCTATATCCAATATTACAGATGCGATTATACCACATAACAGATGGTGAAAAAATTTCTTCGTTAGTTGTTGATAAACTGGTAGTATAGTTGCCGAATCTTCTACTGGAGTAATCCTGATCAATGGAGATTAGGTTAACATCGATAATATTTTCTTTGTAGGTATAGAAGAATTGTGCTCGATAACTGTAACCCGACTCGGGTTCACCCATCCAGTTGCCCTCATGTCCAAGGTAGGAAAAATTAAAATGCAGATTGTTGAGATTTAAAATATCACCCTTTTCAAATCGAACCCAGGCATGGTTCATATCGTTATCACCTAAAGCAAGATCTGCAGTGGTCAACGCTGGTTTTAGATTGTAATAATGGGAGCCGAAACGTATCTGATCCAGGTCTTCACTGGTTTTGTAATGGGGTGACAGGTTTTGATAAATATTATAGTTGGTTCCCTTGAAGGGTCGTAGATTAAAGGCATCCAATTTGTAATAAATGTTGGGATCAACAAGGGCATTGAGGTGGAAATTCTCAGAATAAATTAGATTGTCTGACAATATCTTATCTTCCGATATCAAACGGTCTTCAATTATCTGTTTCAATGTATCTTTTAGTTCCGCAACAGTTAATGATGGTGTCTGTTGGATGTAGCTGGAATCAATCGTTGCAGATATTTCAGGTATGTTAAGATCCAATGTGTCGGGTAACTCTGGGATAGATGTTTCAGTATCCGTTGCATTGAGGGTTAAAAAAAATAATCCGACATATAGCAATAAAATAATCAAAAATCTTTTCATTTATTCAGCCAGCCTTTATCTTTATACCAGTGGCAGGTTTTGTAGATACCGCTGAAGAGATTTGTTTGAGCTGTAAAACCAAGTTTTGTCGTAGCTTTTTTGCTGTCTGCGATCCAGTAAATTTCACTGAATTCTTTAACCTTTTCTCTGTTAAGGATCGGAACAAATCCAAACAATTTTCCACAGAACTGAGATATGACAGCTAACATCTTTAATAAACCCAGAGGGATAACAACTGGTAGGGTAAACTTTTCCAGGATCTCCTGGGAGTATTCAACCATCGTCTCCATGGTTTCTGCTTCGGGGGTTGTAGCAAAAAAAATCTCGTTTTCAGCTTCTCTGTTATCGATGGTCGTAATGATCAAATCAACCAGGTCTTCCACATAGATCAGATTCAGTTTCTTAAGTTTTTGGCCTACATATATCGATATATGCTTTTCAATTAATTTGAAGAACTGAAGAAAGTCTTTATCACCGGGACCATATACCGAAACGGGTCTGATAATTGTCCAGGGTTTAATCAATCTTGTCTGGATATGCTGTTCGGCGATGGTTTTGGATTTTCCATATTGAGTAATTGGATTACAGGTTCTATCTTCAGGAATAGCAGCATCATCGGGAGATGGCCCAGAGGCTGCCTGGCTACTGATAAAAATCATCTGGTTTACACGATCGGAGTTATTGCAGATATCAATAATCTTATCGGTGAGATCGATATTTACCTTTTGGAAATACTTCCATGAAAGGGCTTTTGTAAGTGCTGCTACATGAATTACAATATCAGCCTTGGAGATTACATCATCAAAAGAGTTTTCATTATAGTCGACATATTTGATCTCTGCATTCTCTGGTAGAAGTTCGATATTAGAGCCTTCACGCACAAGACATATTGGATGAAAACAATGGGATTGAATTAGTTTAGTAACTAAACTACTACCAACAAATCCATTTGATCCTGTTATTACTACATTTTTCATGAAGGTAAATCTGCAAAGTTGCCAAAATTGGTCAATTGATTTATGGGTAACGGTTGATCCGACTACGTTTCACTACGTCGAGGCAGGCGGTTGATCCACCTTCGCC
>CAYYLA010000277.1:0-4367 GCA_964441785.1 uncultured Candidatus Cloacimonadota bacterium
GGATTGATATTATACCGGGAAGCTCGGGCGTGGGCAAAATGGCAGACCTGACCCATAGTTGTTCAACAGCCTGCTCACCAGCTCCGATAATTATGTGATCAATAGACTGAAATTTGTTGAGCCAGGTGTTGGGATTATAGCTGACTTCAGGTCCTCCAAGAATAATTTTGGAAGCAGGAGAAACCTTTTTGATGTCGGAGAGGATCTGCTGGATTATGGCTGAGTTCCAGATATAAACAGAGAACAGGATAGTTTCGGGTTTTGATTGTGTAATCTCTCTTATTATGGTCGATAATGGCTGATTAATGGAGAACTCTAACAATTTCAGCTTTATTTTATGTTTCAGAGCTATCTGATAGAAATAATAAAAAGCCAGGTTTGAATGTGTAAACCTGGCATTAATTGATACAAAAGTGATTGTTTTATTCATTATCAAAAAGCTCTAAAGCACGTTCAAGATCTTCTGGAAAATCTATTTCAACACATGGTAAACCATCGGTTGATACAGCGTAGAGGGAATGCCTTCCCAAAATTTTGTCTACTGCAAATTCAAAGAAATTATTTTCCTGACCAGAATTAACACCTATACTTAGTTCCTCAATAAAATCAGGCAAAACTTCTTTTGCAAATTTACCAACTCCAATAAACTCGCCTGCGCACTCACTGACAGCCAATTTTTTACCAATTTTATGAATCCGATTATCCTTATCAACAACCATTTTCACTTCTTCTTCGCCACAACTTTTTGTTTCCAACAGGAGTTGAGAGTGTGATGATTCTGAGGTGATTTTCTTTACGAGATCACTTTTGAAGATAACATCTGCGTTAAAATAAATAAAATCATCGTTGAGATAATCCCTTGTTAACCAAAGGCTGTATAATGTGTTAGTAGATCCATAGATTGGGTTTTCGACAAACACAACCTGTTCTTCATTCAAGATTTCAAGAATATGTGAACGAAGGTGACCTTTTTTAAATCCCAGCACAATAACAAATTCTGTTACACCAGCATCAAGGCAACTATTAATCTGTCTGTGAATTAATGTTTTATTGCCAATATTTATCATACTCTTGGGCATTCCACCGGATGCTTCCTGCAATCTTCTTCCCATTCCTGCTGCAAGTATTACTGCTTTCATTAAATCCCCCTTAAATGCCAGTTTCCAGAATATTTTTAATGGTCAACTTATTTTTTTAAATTCTTTATAAAATTTTACTTGAGTAAAATGAGCAGAGGAAAAATCTGACCTCAATATAAAGAAATCCTGAATAAAGGAGGGATGATGAATCAGGTTGAAAAAACTGCAGAAGAGATAAAGCAGGAACAGAGGTTGGAAGATAACATTTCCCGCATCAAAAATAAGCTGATTGTTATCAGTGGAAAAGGTGGTGTTGGAAAAAGTACGGTTGCTGTAAACCTTGCTTATGGGCTTGCAGATGAAGGGAAAAAAGTGGGAATCCTTGATGTTGATATTCATGGACCTTCAATTGCAAAAATGCTGGGTATAGAAGGTCAGTCACTTATGGTAAACCGTGGAGAAGAATTTCCCATGCCGGTTGAAGTAAGACCGAACCTGTATGCCATGACAATTGCATCATTGATGGATAATCCTGATGAGCCAATTGTATGGCGGGGACCTTTAAAAATGGGTGTGATTAAACAATTTTTAAGAGATATCCAATGGCCCGAACTGGATTATCTCATTGTGGATTCTCCTCCAGGAACAGGTGATGAGCCATTGAGCGTGGTTCAGATATTAAAAGATGTTGATGGATCTGTGATTGTATCAACACCTCAAGATGTCGCCTTGTTAGATGCAAGAAAGACAATTAAATTCTCAAATAAAATGAATGTTCCAATTATGGGTATCGTTGAAAACATGAGTACCTTTGTATGTCCTCACTGTGGTAAACCAATTGATATCTTCAAGGGTAATGGCGTGAAGAAAGCAGCCAAAGATTTCAATGTTGATATCCTTGGGAAAATACCGATTGATACAAAGATAATGGAATCCGGAGACAGTGGAATATCTTATGTTGAAAACAATGAAAAATCACCAGCTGCAGATGAAATGAAAGGTATTGTTACCAAAATTATTAACAAATTAGAAAAGTAGATTTATCAGCCTGCGATCAGTTAATAATCTGATCGCAGGCTTTTTCCTGCATCACAATCTTGACAGACATTTAGAGCCAATTTAAAAAGGTCTAATCATAAGGAGTCTGTCATGATTATTGATACGCACTATAAAGTCATTAAGAAGCTGGGAGAAGGTCTCTGGGCTTCTGTATATATTGTAAAGGATTTACGAACCAACAATCAGTATGCATTAAAGATCTATCAGAATCTTGATCCTATCAGCCTTTATGAAGGTTTTTCTGCTGAAAAAATGCACCATATCACAAAGATCCAACATGAAAACCTGGTTCGAGTTGTAGATTTCGGAAACTTTGAAGGATCAGTTTATCAGTTAAGTGATTACTATGAGGGGCGGACACTTAATGAATTGAAATTCAATAAAGGCAATATTGATCTTCTATATGATCTACTAGTACAGATATGCTATGGTTTAAATGCTCTTCATAATCAAAATATTGTGCATCAGGATTTGAAACCCGGGAATATTGTCTATAATATCACTGAAGGTAAACCTCTGCTTAAAATTATGGACTATGGTTTCCTTAAAATAGATTTTGAGAAGAAACAGAAAAATGTTATTACCACATTACCCTATATCGCACCTGAGATCTATCTTGATAATAAACCGGTAATCCAGTCAGATTTTTTCTCGCTGGGTGTAATCCTATATCGAATAGTTACAGGTATTTTACCCTACACAGTTGAGCAGATTTCCAGCTTTATAGCAGGTAACAGATTTAATCTATTACCAAAATTTCCACGGGAGTTAAATCCCTATGTTCCAGTTGAATTAGAGAAGATAATATTGAAGCTTCTGGAGCGAATGCCAGAGGATCGATTTGAAAATTGTGAACAGATCATTGCTGCCATAAATCGTATTCACTATAGAAATTATACTTTCTCAGAAAACTGGTCATTAATTAACAATATCAAATCTAGTGATTATATAGTTAGGGAAGATTATTCTCATCAATTATTGGAATACATACCAATGATCGAAGCTGGAAACGGAAAAATCATAGTGCTCAATGCTGGGAGAGGACTAGGCAAGACCGGGATATTACAACTCTTCAGGTATCATCTGTTAAACGATAAATATCTTGTTTTTAATTATAGTTGCAGTGCTTCCAAAAAAGATCCATTCTTTGCTTTGATAAAGGAATTTTATCATTATATCGAGAACAATGAAATGCTTAAGAAGGATTTATCGAGAATCTCAGTAAAACTAAGAGAATATCTATATGACTCTGTAGAAAAAGCAGCTCAAATTATCCAGGATGAGGAAGAATTAGATCTGGATTTTTCATCGGCATCGAATTTTATTTTTCATTTATCAGCAGAAAAACCTCTTGTCTTTGTGATCTCGGGTGCTGAACATCTAAATAAAGAAGTTATTACCTTCCTTAATTTTATCTCTCAAGAAATAACCAATCGACCGATTCTTATAATTCTCAGCGTTAATGATCCACGTGCTATCGAAGGTTTGATTCATCCTGTCCAGATTAAGATTCAACCTTTAACTCTTAATCAGACGAAAAAGTATGTTACCCGTTTGCTGAAAACAGAACCTCCCAATGATTTTATAGAAGGAATAAGAAGACGATCCAATGGTAATCCAATGTTTATTGAGAAGATTCTTTTGGATCTGACAGAAAAATCGATAATCTGGAAGAAAGACAGATTTAGTTTTACTGTAAATTTTAACACCTACAAATTACCTGAAGAACTCATGCATGCTGTATATTTACGGATGGCACATCTAAGTGAAACAAGTTATCTTCAATTTCAAAAACTTGCTTTTGTAAAAACTCCGTTATCAATGCGTTTGATCAAATACGTTTTAAAAATAGATGAAAAAGAGCTGTTTTTCCTGATAAAGGATGGTGTTGCAAATGAGTTACTGAAAGAAGAAGAAGGTTATTATCACTTTACATACCATGAAGCTGTTGCGCGCTTAAATCGGGAGTTGGAGCGGAAAGAGAAGAGACGATTATCTAAAGCCGTGATAGAGTATTTCAGGGATATAGATATAACTAAAATGGAGTTTCTGGAAGGTGTTACCAAACACGCCTATTTTGTGAGAGACTACGCTTCTGTTCGTGAGTTTGAACTGAAACAGGCTCAACTATTAATCGATAATGAAGAACCATCAAGTGCATTTCAAATGATTTGCAAGGTACTTTCGTTAGATTATTCGAAGAAATTCAAATTGCAGCGAAGTGATTTA
>CAYYLA010000278.1:0-3762 GCA_964441785.1 uncultured Candidatus Cloacimonadota bacterium
GCATTGTATTTAGAGGTGTCTTACCGAAGAGACTAAAACCAACAATAGTAAAATAGGCAGCAATTGTAGGACCCGAGAGGCTGACACCACATAATTTAATCAGAATCAAGGTAAGAAATCCCATGATACCAGCATTAAAAAGTGCACCACCTACTCCACCTATCACGGTAAAATCATTAATAAGTCTAGCTGCATGTGTTTGTAGCGTTAAAAAGCCTTGAAAACTGGAAATAAATCCATCACTTGCAATACTCAGCAGTAAAATTCCAAGAGAACAAAGTATTAAGAGCCAGTAATTATCCCTTTCATAAATTAGCATAGCCTGGTATTATCCTTTTCTATTTTTTACCGATTAGTTGTAATTTGCTCTTATCTTCTTCCTGATGTCAATTTTTTTCAGATTAATGTTTGATAAAGAGGTTTATTGGATTAGCGATTAATTTATAACCACCATTAACTAAACATCAACTGCAAATATTCGGATTCAAAGATGAAACGGATTTAATTAAATCGGTTATATTATTCGGATTAATATTTTAAAGTCTATGAACATCAGTATTCTTTGATCTCGGCTCAAGTCTTACACAAACGAATATTACAACTATTGCAAAACGTGAGCCGACATCGATAATTATATCCAAAATTGAACACTTATAACCGAATTATCTGCCAAAGAATCCAATATTCTGAATCATCTTCCTTGATTAAAGCTCTTTCAATAAACCTTCAACTGCATCAGCTTTAGAATTCCTTCCAGCTCTTCTGTATCGTACAATAGATTCTTCAAAGTATTTTATTGCAGCTTCTTTGTTACCTAAAATCTTCTGTTCATAACCAGCTTCTTTCAAATACAGTGCAGACTCTTCCCATCTATTATCATTTTTTAAAGCCTCTGCCAATTCATCATAATCTACATTGCCTTCAATTTTATGATGTTCTTTACCTGAAAGAGCTTTTTCTATTACCGGTATCAGTTTCTCATAGATAGCAGATTTAGCATGAATATCGTATGCTCCGGCTTTTAGATACATTTCTCTTATATCAACAGATAATTCACCTGTTAAACCAATGATAGGAATTTCTTTTTTGATCTTTTTCATTAACTGGAGTGTTTTGATTCCACCAATACCGGGTAAATTCTCATCTAATAATACTAAATCAATATCGTCATTTTTGTAGATTTCAATCGCTTTTTTCCCATCATCAGCTTCTACCAGATCAAATTGATCACCACCTAAATAATCAATCAATGATTCACGGAATAATTTTTTGTCGTCTACTATAAGAATTTTTTTAGCCATCTTTGTTCTCCTTAATGATAGTTTGCTTAATATTAATGAGCAAACAATCAACCTTTATTTTCTTTTTCTAATTTAAATTTAAGGATAAATTTTGTCCCAACATTTACCTCGCTTTCAACCCTGATTTCCCCACCTACGTTTTCAACTGTTTTTCTGCAAATAAGCAATCCAAGACCTGTTCCTTTGGCATTTGCCCATTGCGAATAATCAGGTCACCAAATAAACTCTAACCTGTTTTCTTCGATACCGCAACCAGTATCTTCTATAAAAACAACAGCGTAATCATCCTCTTTTTTGGTTGATATAGTGAGCGTACCCTTCCCATCCATAGCCTTGAAAGCATTTTCTATAAGATTCAAAAATACTCTCAATAAGGATTCCTCCGGTGCCAATATTTTTAATGATTCATTACTATAATTTTCGATAACCTCTACTTCCGGATTCTCCTGAACCTTTGATTCAGCCAGGAAACGAATTGCTGACTTCATGATAGCATTAAGGTCAATAATATTATCATGTGATCTATCAATAGAGATAGCCTGCCCAAGATATTTTAAACTAACCCCAAGTTCTTTGAAGAAATACATCAATTCCATTATGCCATCACTTCTATCTTTGATAGTATGAACTATAGACTCAATTTTGTCGATATCTTTTTTCATCTTCTCTGTAACAGGACAGGCAGATATTTTATTTAAATCGATCTTAATATCATTATCAATCAGCTCACTCATCTGAAGAATCTTTTTCTGCAAGGTTTTTAATCTCAGCATTAACGAAGCGTAATAACTACCGGACATGTCATGTCCAATACTTTTAATAATTAATTGCGATTCTTCGATTGCCTGTTTTTTCTCTTGTTCCAATGCTTCTAAAGACAACCTTCTCTCCTGCCATTTATATCCTTTTTCAACCCGTCGTAAAAAAGTCTCGGGATGCTCAACTAAAAAAGGTTTCTGCATAAAATCTCTTGCTCCATATTGGAGAGAATAGACAGCGTTTTCGATTGTTATTTCACCTGTTAATACAATGATATAATTTTTGTGAAGTAATTCATTATCGTTTAGTTTTTTCAATACATCCAAACCACTCATCCCTGGCATTTTCAGATCTAATAATACAACTTTATAGGAATTACTCTCAAGTAATTTTAGCGCTTTTTCACCATCCTGAACGAACTCAATAGACCAATCTCTTTCGATTTCTACTAAATCAATAACACTTTCACAGAAGGCTAAATTATCATCAATCAGCAATACATCAGCATCAAACACCTTCACCTCCAATAGGTATAACCAGCTCAATATAAATCCCACGCCTGTCTGGTTTTACAGTCAAAGACCCTTGATAATTATTTATAATAATCTCTTTTGCAACCTGGAGCATAAATTTTTGTGGGGTTACAATATCCATCTCATTCTCGTTTCTGAAAATCTTATTCTCCAGCGGAATCTCATCAGTTTGATCTATAGATCTGATTTTTGTTAAAATATGGCTTTGAGATTCATTGACTTCAGTAATGACATAGATATCGCTTTTGTAATGACGAATAGGTTCAATTGAGATCAAAAAGAGATTAATCATAACTTCTATCATTTCATTGGGTTCTACAATAAGTTCCGGCAGATCATCTTCAAGCTCCTTTCTTCTGACTACATTGATTTTCTTATGCAGTATTTCATCACTTAAGAAGAGTAAACTTTCATCAATTATTTCCTGCCAGGTCTTACTTTGAGGAAGCCAGCCCTGGTTGAAAAATCCTATAATGTTTTAACACCTGCCGCTGCTTCTTTTAAACTGGTATCAATTGTAGTTATTTTCTTTAGAATTTCGGCTGGATCATTGCAACTATTTCTTTGAATTCTCCTAATAAGATTTTTGACAGCCAGTTGAGCCGTTGTCAGTGAATTGGTAATCTCATTAGGCAGCCTGATAGCCATTGTTCCTAAAGCTGTTAAGCGTTGAGTTTTTACCATCTTGATCGCAGAGGTTTGCATGCTATCCAGATATTGAAGATTCTCAATAGCAAAAGAAAGCATATATCCCAGAATATCCAGATATTTCTCATCATCCTCTGTAAAATAGGTTGTTCCCATCGTGTATTTTGGGATTTTGTTATAGAGTTTGATACAGCCAATTGCATCATTTTTCACAATAATCGGTATACCTAAAAATGCAAGACGATCTCCATGTTTCAGGTTCTCTTTCATCTTTATTCGATATTTACCTTTATATTTTGGATAATTCAAAACATTGTTCAATCTGATCGTTCTTTTCTCTTTAACTAGTGTTCCGGTCAATCCCTCTCCAATAAAATGAACAGCCTTATCTATTAGATCTCGTGGTATTCCATAACCTGCTTTCAACACAAGAACTTCTGGATCAACCTTATCCCTTAGATAAATCTCACTTGTTTCGGAAGAGAATGTTTTTGATGCTTCTTCTGCTACGAAATCAAGCA
>CAYYLA010000278.1:3778-4354 GCA_964441785.1 uncultured Candidatus Cloacimonadota bacterium
TAACGTATAATGCGAATGAAGTGTTGTTCCTATCTCAGTTAGTAATTTAAAATAATCAGCCTTTTTCCGCTCCTGAAAATATAGATTCCCATTCTCGATTGCGATTCCAACATAACCAGCAATATTAGTTAATAATAACAGATCACCTTTGGTGAAATTCTCTTCTGTACTGGATGATCTAATCACACCGATAAAACGTCCATTTCGCGAAATAATAGGTACCGCGATAAATGAAGAAGCCTTATCAGAGTTCCCTTCCACAAACTTACTCAACCAGGTGATGTCCGGGCCGAACTCTTTCTGTAAATCAGCCTGATCTTTATGATCAAGATCCTGGATTAATAATGGTTTTTTGTATTTAAAGACCCAACCAGTTAATCCTTCACCTTCTGCATAGGTTATATCACTTTTATTCTTGGATACAACACTGGTTGTCTCAGCCAGTTTGATTTTATTTTCCCCTTCATCAAAGAGAAATAACGAACATCCTTTAGCATTGAGAATCTCTGAAACTTTCTTAACTGAGTTGACTAGAATCTTATCTGTCTGAAGCTCTGTGAAAAGATCTATAAGCTG
>CAYYLA010000279.1:0-3269 GCA_964441785.1 uncultured Candidatus Cloacimonadota bacterium
AAAAGGCTCGGTATTTTCAATATGAATCATTGAAAATATTTCATATAAGTTTTTGTAAAGTTGTTCAGACTTATTATTAGCAACGGAAGAATCCAGTAGAAGCGTACGATAACGATTCTCTCTAATTTGAAAATCTTTCGCAAAGAAAATCTTGAAGAAATATTCTTAGAGAAAATACATGAAAAATACAAAAATATTATTCGTCTGTTCCGCTAGAAGTTGGGGCGGAAATGAAAAATGGACATCCATGGCAATGGATGAGCTGGCTAAAAATAATGAGGTATCTCTCTGTTATCGAAATGAACAGCTTGCTAGACTCTACGGAGAGAAAATTACAAAATTCACGGCTCCTTTTATTAATCACTTTGATATGATAACTTATTGGAAAATAACACAGTTTTGTCTGAAAAACCAGATTGAATTTATCGTCTCTACCAAGAGAAAAGAGTATTTTATCTGCGGAATTATAAGTAAAATGCTTAGAATCAATCATGTTATCAGGCTTGGTATTGTTAGAGATATGAATATCCCATTCTGGCATTGGTTGGTATATCACAGGTTGAATAATGGGATTATCGTAAATGCTCAACGAATCAAAGACAATTTACTTCGTTATACATTTATGAAGCCTGAGAAGATAAAGGTTATCTATAATGGTATAAATCCCTGTAAAATTGTTAACAATGAAGATCATAGAAGAAGAAATAAGAAATTTGTAATAACAAGCGTTGGTATGCTTACAAAACGTAAAGGGTTTCATCATTTGATAGAAGCCATATCCTATCTGTGGGATGAGCGCTTCCTGGATCTACAAGTAAATATTTTAGGATCAGGAGAATCTGAATTTTACCTTAAAAAACTGACGGTTCAACATAATCTTTCAAAAATAATTCATTTCCATGGATTCTGTAACAATGTTCAGGAGATTGTTTCACAAAGTGATCTGTTTGTATTGCTCTCAAAAAACGAAGGTATTTCTAATGCTTTGTTAGAAGCCATGAATTGTGGTATACCTGTTTTGACAACTCCAGCAGGTGGTGTAAAAGAGTTCGTTAGACATGGGATAAATGGCTTTCTTGCAGAAAAAGCAGATTATCGCAATATCGCTAGAATTTTAGCTGAAATACTATTTACTGTTGATAACCTGAAAGAGATTGGAGAGACCGGTAAAGAGACTGTTTTAACGTTGTTTTCGAGAGATAGAATGCGATTGGAAATCGAAGAATTTTTATGGGAGGTATCTCATTAATACAACGTTGTTAAAGAGGATTAAAAGGCGGTTACCAATATTGCTGATTTCTCTCTTCTTACCTCCACGACCAAAGAAGAAACTACCTGATTCTATTGAGTCAATTCTGATTATTGCTCAAGATAAAATTGGTGATTTTATCCTGCTTACACCGGTTCTATACTCTTTAGATAAATATTTTCCAGGAATTGAGATAACCGTTATAACCACTCGGCATAACTATGAATTATGCAAATCAATTTCATTTATCAAAGAATGTATTATACCAAATATTCTAAGTTCGGAGATAAAAAAAAGAGTGCTAGATAAACATTACACTATGCTCTTTAATCCTAAAGACCATATCTCTCGAAGTGCGTTGATCTTCACAGCTAAAATTAAGGCTGATTTTAAGGTTGGATTTGATGATTTTTGCAATAGGAAATTCTATGATATTCTTTTAAAAAATGATAAAAATCAAAGTATTATTGAAAAAAATATGATGCTCTTGTCTATGTTCACTAAACCCGTTGCTAATGATTATCTACCCAAAATACCTGATTCCAGTACCTTCTCACTTCCTGGATCATTTAAAAATCTCAGCAAACCTGTTATTGGGTTAAATGTTTCAGCGGGTTTGAAATTAAGAGAATGGAAATTAGCTCATTGGGTAAAATTCATAGAAGAATTTTCTTTTGATAATATCAATTTTGTTCTTATTGGATTACCTGATAAATCTGATTTGATTATATCTTTGATAAAGAGGTTTAATAATTGTACAGGATACTATGATTTACCAGGGATTCTTGAAGTTAACAGTTTTATTAAACATTTAGATTATATGATTACACCAGATACAGCTATCTTCCATCTGGCTCAAATGAATAATATTAAAACAATAGCTCTTTTCCAAAATCGACAACTGAATCTCAAGCGATATTATCGTGATAATGATTTCACAAAATGTTTTGTCAGTAGTGATGTAGATATTAATAATATCGATACCAAAGAGGTTGCTCTCGCTTTAAGAACACTACTAATAGAGGATGGTTATGAAGATTGTTTATCTAAATAAGGTTATTTTTCCATCCAACATGCCTTCTACTGTATTCTCCTGTTTCAATGCTTATGGTTTTGCCCTTAATGATGTGCCTTGTTGGTTTGTTGCAAAAGAGTGTTCTGAATATATTGATAATATTATGGAAAGATATTTTGGACAACCTGATAACGAAAATTTCACCATAAAACTTTTTGATGATAAAAGGTTTGGGATAAAATCTAATGAAATTTTCTATTTGAAAGCCTTTGTCTGGATATTCAATGCTGTCAAGAACGATGGGATTGACACTGTAATAACAAGGGATCCTGGTTTTATCCCATATCTGTTTTATCTAAAAAAAATACGTGGTGTAAGAGCTTTTTATCAACCACATAATTTCTATTTTGATTTGAAGTTGAGATCACAATTACGGCAGGTAAATAAGAGAAAATATAGTTTTTATGAACGTTTTTTTTTACCACGGTTTGATGGATTGCTTGCTATTTTGAAACCTCAGAAAAATCTATATAAATCTTATCTAGAAATTCCTGTTATGGTTGCAAGACCAGGTCTGATAAAGAGTAATGATCTTAATGTAAATCGCTTTAAATATAAAAGATTAGCTTATGTCGGAAGTTTCCAAACCAAAAAGGGGATTGAATCGATCATCAATCTATTTGCTCAAAGCAAAAAGGATTGGCAATTAAAACTTATTGGAGGAAGGAATAGTGGTGAAATGGATTACGTAAAGGATCTCGTTTGCCGTTATGATGTCGAAGGAAAGGTTACCGACCGTTCCCGCGAACGCCCGGCGCAAATCGTCGGCCAGCGGCAGGGCGCGCGAGACGGGCGACAGTGCCAGAACATCGTCGCCGCCGCACTCAGCTACCGCCTGATGAAATGGATGTTCTCCGTCCTGTCGCCCGAGCAACCGCCGGAACGCTCGCAACTCCGCTTCCGTCTCGGCTTCGGCGGCCCCGGCCTGATCGTCTGCTTCGAAAT
>CAYYLA010000279.1:3279-4333 GCA_964441785.1 uncultured Candidatus Cloacimonadota bacterium
ACCTTCTTTAAGGGATTTCATAAAAAATGAAAAGGAAGGTATACTTGTTAATCCTGATGACAGCAGAGCATTGATAAATGCAATTGAAGCTCTCCTATCTGATGAGCAGAAATTTATTGAAATGCAAAAGAACTGTCTTAAAACAGCAAAAAAGCATACCTGGAAAAAGGTTACCAACCGGATGATCGATTTTATGATAGATCAGAGGAAAGAAGATAAATATGATGAAATTATTGAAGAAGAAAATTAATTATAAAGAAAATTGTGCAAGAATTGATCAGCTTATTGAAAGAGGATCGACTATTATTCATCATTACTGTCCCCACACATTCAATGCAGGGGATCATTTTGTAATTGATTCTATCAGGAGCCATTTAAAGCAATACTCACCAGAGGCAATCTTTATACCTCGTTCTATCTCCAAAAATCGTGGGTGGGGGAGACCTTATCGTTTGAGGGAGGAGAATATTGCCTTCTCAAATGAGTATAGTGATGCAGTAATTGTTGGTGGTAGTGATAACTATCGGAACTGGGCTCTAAGAATTGATGCAGATGAGATTACCAGGTTGCGTCCACCTCTATTTCTGCTGGGTTTAGGTGTGTCATCAGAGAGATTGGGAGAACCCCCGCTTATTGGTAAGGAACGCTATAAGAGAGATATTAAAGTTACAAATGAAACTGCAGTTATTTCCTCTGTCAGAGATAATGCTACTCAAGAGTTTCTCCAATCTCTTGGAGTGCAGAATTCTATTTTGACTGGATGTCCTGCTTTATTCTTAGGTGAATCAGATGAGATTATAGCAAAGAATAATTCTGGTATCATTGTCACATTTCCGTTCCCTGTTAATAAAGATAAAATGCCAGAACGTTATAAAAAATTATATTCAATTATACCTATTTTAGCAGATCATTTTGGTAAACATAGAATTCTAATCAGTTGTCATGATGATCGCGATGTTTTAACCTCCAGCAGGTTGTTCTCTGACTATAGAATCTTTTTCTCTAATTACCATAGAGACTATTATGATTTATATAGAAATGCATCCATGGTTAT
>CAYYLA010000280.1:0-4323 GCA_964441785.1 uncultured Candidatus Cloacimonadota bacterium
AATACGCTTCTATATATTTATATTCCTCTTCCAATTTACCCTGATGAGCTATTACAGCTTTTTTCATCTCTTCGGGTAAGGTTGATTGAGAAATCGATTTTGAATAATCATTAGTTAACATAGCCTCCATAAAGGGCATTAAAGAACGAGAGAAACAATCAGAAGCTTCCTTCGAGAATTCACATGGCAGATTATCAACAGCACAATCAGGGAATCCTACACCCCTAACTCCGTCAACAATATCACCTGTTTCTGCGTTGTAAACAAAAATAGGATTATCCGGCCAGGTACCTTTTAGTGTTGCCTGCACCGATCCATTGATATCACAGGTAACATCACCAATCATAAGCATCTTCTGTTTTGGATCCTGAAGCTTTTTCATATCCTCACGAGAGAGAAAAACAGGGCAATCCGGTTCCCAATAAATACCATTCATATAAACGGTACAATAGGGTAGATATTGTTGCATACGTGATTCGTAAAGGGTATGATTTTTAAAGTAGTCCTGTAATCCGAAGGCAGATCCATCTTTTCTTTGGACAAGATGTTCTTCTTTGAACACGCCAACATAGATTGTTCCCGCATCATGGTTAGCTTCGAGATCCTTAAATTGATCAGGATCAACGCGTTTGATTGGCAAAGAAGCCAACACTTCCAACATACCTTGAGCTACATGGCCATAACCAAGAATAAAAATATTAAAAGGTAAGATCTCTTTTGGGAGTCCACTTTCGCTAATCTCTTCTCCTACTTTTTTGATCTCATTCAATGCCTGGTCAAGCGAATCATATTCATAGGCATGTTTAATTTTGAGGAACGGTGTATCTATCCCATATTCCTCTTTTAAGCGTTGCCCTATTCCCCAGAGGGCATCAACCATTCCTGCATTTCCTGCATATTTCCCGAAAAATACCAAGCGTCGGCCTTTAACATCAACTATGCGCTCATAATCTAACAATGTAGTATTTGTATCGAGGAATTTTTGTAAAAGTGGCATATTGTAATCCTGTCCCTTGATAGTATGAGAAAAGAACAGATGTGGAACACCTGCTTTTACCTTATCAATTGGGATCTCCTTAACACCGATAATAAGATCACATCCATCCAATTCTTCTACGATCTCAGCACCTGCTGCCTTATATTCATGGTCCTTATAGATTCTAATTTGAGATGATTGTACTTTTACTTTGAATCCTTTTTGGATAAGCTGTTCAACAGCTTCAGGATTTAACGATACTCTGCGTTCCCATTTATTTTTTGTTTCTCTGATTATTCCTAATGTCTTCATATGCTCCTCATAAATAAAACATTGCAGCAAATCTATTGCTGCAATGTTCAGGTTATCTAATAATATTTTTCATTTATTTTGATGCCCAATGTATCCAATTCTGCCAATACCGGTTCATAGATTTCTTTGTACTTAGGCATAAACACACCTTTTCTTTTGATTTTATCTTCCAGAATAAGCCGTACACCTATCGCCGCAGGAAGGGCAACGGTTCTAGCCATTGAGGTATCACCATTAGGAATACCATAATCAACCATACTAGAAGTGATACGTTGCTCTTTTCCATCAAATTCTGCTACAAATTCATGATGCAGAACAAGGAGATCACGTTCACCTTCTTCGTAAGGCATTTTCTCCAGCATAAGAGCTGTTAAAACATCTATCGGTGCACCTTCGGTTACTGGAATCGGTGTTTCATCAAAGAATCCCAACCATCCAAATTTCTTGAATACTACACTCTCTTTTCTAATCCCCAACATATCTGATAAAATTGTTTCAAGATCAGCATCAACATTATTACCAAGCATTTTAGTGAGGATAAATTCCCTTACAGTTCCCGTTAGATTTTTTTCATAAGGTTCTTCGGAAAAAAAGTTAAGTTGTGATAAAGCCCACCAGGTATCACAATGGCTGATATTTCTAAAGGTTCCACGATACATGGTTTTTACATGTTTAAGATCATATTTTTCTATATAGCTCAGTGAATCTCTATTAGCGTAAGCTTCAAAAGTTCCGGCTCCTGGAACATCAACAAGCCAGTAATGACCAAATAGATTTTTACCAGGCACTTCTACAACTTTACCATCTCTCATATAACGTGCACTGTTACCGGCAGCCTTTAATACACCGCGTGGTGCCCAGGAAAATTTATAGCCTAATGGATTTGTATTGGCTTCCTGAGCAGGAAGACCTCCACAATAGGACATGAAGCTGACAATCTTACCACCCTTCTCCTGGACTTCATGGAAGATCTTCATGGCAGACATGTGATCGATACCGGGATCAACACCTATCTCATTAAGAATTGAAACACCAGCTTCTTTAGCTGCTTCATCCAATGCCTCCATCTGTGGTGAAATATATGAAGCCGTCACCATGTGCTTACTCAATGCAATACACTTCTTTGCCACAAGAGGATGCATTGTAGCTGGTAATAAACTGACAGCCAGATCTGAATCTTTGATTAAGCCTTCCATTACGGAATCATCATTGGCATCTAAACGTGCCGGGGTTACATTTTTGTGTGGTGCCGCCAATGCTTCCGCTTTTTCTAAAACAATGTCACAAATGGTTACATCGAAATTGTGACCAGCCAGGTAGTCAACCATAGGTTTAGACACCAAACCAGCCCCAAAAATGGTTACTTTTTTACCCATTTTAATTGCCTCCAACCTTTATAAAAATTTTGACGCAAAGATGGGAATTTTCAGAAAGGTGTCAACCTTATTCAATACAAATTCTTTAATTAACTGCGGAGCTTTATTTTTGTTACGACAAATATATTTCCACAGATAATTATTTGATAGCGGCAAATAATAGCATTATGACATGAATTCTACTTCCTTTTTTGATATATTATAAAAGAGTAAATGATTGGGATAAAAACGATAATCATCAAAGCGACAAACCAGAATATTGCAATATTTTTACTGGCAGGAAATAGTATTGGAAGCAGTATCATCAATATCCCGGCTATTACAAAACAAAGACCGCCTAATTTATGTGTTTTCCTCCATACTTCATCCGATTCCAATGTCCATGGTGTTCGTATTCCAACATAATAGGTTGATGGTACTTTTGGCAAATAATTGCCCAGAATAACAAACATTGCACCGATCAAAACCAGAATAAAATTTGTCTCCGTATTAACTATCCCAGCACCCAATAATACTGAATATGCATGAATGATAGCGAAAAATGTTATGATTATGTTCGCAACCACTGGCAACATCTTTTCATAACGCTCCGGGTGATTTCTATAGCGAACAGAGATGACTGGCATCGCCAACATTAACAGTAACAATCCAATGTTTATACCGGGAAACATAAGTAGCCCACTCCACTTACCGGCATAACCATCTATCTCACCTTCAATATTCCAGTGAACTGGTATTCGTACATCATCAGCTAGATGCATAGCCATTATCCCTGTGAAAATTATCTGAATTATTATCACTATTATACTTAGTAAAAATCTTTTATTCATCACCCTCTCCTTTCTTTAAAATATTTATGAAATATGATATCAAATCTTCTAAAACGGATGTATTTAAAAAATAGATTACGAACTGCCCTTTCTTTTCTGATTCAACCAATCCGGCATTCTTCAGGATCTTTAAATGCTCACTTATCGACGGTTTAGATATATTGAAATGACTGGCAATTTCACCCGCACTCATCTCCTTCTTACGCAATAATTGAACAATTTTACGCCGATTCCCATCCGCCATAGCTTTAAATATTCCCTCATTAGCCTTGCTCATGCCCTCTCCCTTATTTAGTCATTTACCTAAATACCTAAATTAAGGATGATGTGTCAAGTTTTTTGATCACAAATAAATAAGAATAAAGGAATAAGAATAAAGGAATAAGGATAAAGGCGCGTTGCGAAGAGCGAGAGGCGAAAAAAAAGTAAAAAGAATCCTCCTTCGCCAAGGCTACGGAGGATCTGCGAAAAGAAAAAAAGTGTTTAAGAAAAAGTGTGGTTGATCGAGCGATTGTTTTTGATTAATTCAGATTAACACCACTGTTTACTCCGGCTTTTGAAGGACTGTGTCCGACTTTTGACGGATCAGTGCAGTGAAGCGATCAAGGGGATTGGGTAGAATTGGTTTAATTCATTGCTGAAAAATTTTTGGAGTTTTCTACTTGAAAATTTCTAGATTAACTGGGAACTAATCCCCCTTTAATTCCCCCTTAACATCAAGGGGGATAGCCCTATAGGGCTATTTAAATCTTTGAGTTTGGAGGGGTTGGAGTGTGTTCAAAATACGGTTGACCCGGCTTTAGTCTTCACTATGTTACGCCTTAACAGG
>CAYYLA010000281.1:0-4315 GCA_964441785.1 uncultured Candidatus Cloacimonadota bacterium
TAAAGCAGTGCAAAAAGCCAGATCTTTCAATTTTATCGTTTCGATATCAATATCCTGTAAAAAAGAAAACTGCCAGCAACCTGGCAGTTTTCAGATAATTGTTAATGTATAAAATTAACCGTTTTTACGTTCAAATTCTTTCATAAATTCAGCAAGAGTTTCTACTGATTTCATTGGAATTGCATTGTAGATAGAAGCACGACAACCACCAACACTTCTATGACCTTTAAGGTTCATCATTTTATTCTCAGCAGCTTCTGCGATAAATTTCTTTTCTAACTCTTCGGAAGGTAATCTGAAAGGAATATTCATGAGAGAACGATCTTCAGGAACAACAGTTCCTCTGAAGAAATCTGATGAATCGAAGATATTGTAGAGAAGGTCAGCTTTTTTGATATTATTCTTTTCTACTTCTACTAAACCACCACAATTTTCAACCCATTTAAGAACAAGGCCAACAACATAGATTGCAAAGGTTGGAGGTGTATTAAACATAGAACCTTTTGCAATGTGAGTATTGTAATCCATCATAGTAGGTAAACCGGGATTGATCTTTTCGATCATATCCTTTCTGAGAATAACCATGGTTGTACCAGCAGGTCCGATATTTTTCTGAGCTCCGGCATAGATCATGCTATATTTCTTAGCATCGATAGGTTTACTCATCATATTTGATGACATATCAGCGATAAGGGGAACATCTCCAGTATCCAAATCTGTTTTAAACTCTGTACCTCTGATTGTATTGTTTGTTGTAATATGAAGATATGCAGGATTATCAGAAAGCTGATACTCTTTAGGAACATAAGTGTATGCTTTATCTTCTGATGATGCTGCTACATGCATAGGTTTACCAATTTTTTTTGCTTCCTTCAATGCTTTTGAAGACCAGGCACCTGTATCGATATAGTTTGCTACTTTGCCGTCTGCACAAAGGTTTAAGGGAATCATATAAAATTGTGTACTTGCTCCACCCTGTAAAAAGAGAATCTCATAATCATCGCCAAGGTTATAGATACGTCTGGTTCGTTCCATCGCTTCGTCTATAATACCCTGATATACTGCAGATCTATGACTCATCTCCATTACACTGAGTCCATGCCCTTTGTAATCCACCAAATCTCTTTGAACTTCCAATAATACTTCCTCTGGTAACACGCCAGGTCCAGCGCTGAAATTATGCACACGATTTAACATATTTCCTCCTGTAATTTTTTTGTCATAAATCAAGCTTAACTTTTTTATTGCAAGCTTTTTTTATTAGAAATATATAACACCTTATGTATTGATATTTGATTTGTTTAAACGATCCGACTTGACATGGGTACGTTGTTGAACTTTTTTAATTATGGAGATGCAATGGAATACAAAGAAATAAAAAGTGATGATTTTATCGATGAGTTAAAGAAAATCCCATCCAACCTAGATATTGATTTTATCCAAAATGTACTGGATTTTTCAGTTAAAGCACATGTAAACCAATTTCGGGATTCGGGTGAACCCTATATACAACATCCTCTGCATGTAGCTCTGATACTTGCTGATATCAATATGGATACGTCTACAATAGCCGCCGGACTCCTGCATGATGTTATCGAAGATACGCCTCATAGCTCAAAGGATTTGATTAAAAAGTTTGGGAATGAGATCACTAATCTGGTTAATGGGGTAACAAAACTGGAAAGCTTTGAATATAAGGCTGGAAGAGCACGCAAGCAAGCAGAAAATTTTCGCCATCTACTCTTCTCTATGACTCAAGATATCAGAATCATTATTATCAAACTTGCTGACAGACTACATAACATGCGAACCTTAGATTCTCTACCCCCGGAAAAACAGCAGAGAATTGCCAGAGAAACTATGGATATATACGCACCTTTAGCTAATCGATTTGGGATGGCAAAATTCCAGTGGGAACTGGAAGACCTCAGTTTTAAATATATCCATCCCAGGGAATACCGAAAGCTGGTAAAATTGATTAATCAAAAAAAAGCGGATGGTGATAAAGCGATTGAAGCTATTCGTAAGGACTTCTCCAGTCTTATGATAAAAGAATCCATAAAAGGTGAGGTGCTGGGACGTAACAAACATTTTTACAGTATCTATCGTAAAAATAAAATCAAGAAAATTCGCTTTGAAGATATATTGGATCTCTATGGACTTCGAATCATTTTAGCTAGTGTTGAAGACTGTTACAAGACTCTGGGCATTATTCAGTCTCAATTTCAGGTTATGCCAAATTCGCTGAAGGATTATATCAACAGACCAAAACCCAATAATTACAAATCATTGCACATCGTTGTTACTGATGATGCTGGTAGAAATATCGAGATTCAGATCAGAACGCGGGAGATGCACTATATTGCCGAAGAAGGGATTGCTGCTCATTGGAGATATAAGGAATCTGCAGCAGAAGACAAAACAATGAAGTCAGCGGCAAAAGACATTAATCTAACAGCAGGTTATGATAATCAAATTAGTTGGATACGACGATTTTTAAAGCATCAGGAGGATGTTAATCCAGAAGAATTTATAGACATTCTAAAAAAAAGTCTATTCCCGGATTCTATTGTGGTCTGCACACCAAATGCTGATTACATCAAACTACCCCGTCATTCATCAGCTATCGATCTTGCCTTTAAAATTCACACCGCTATCGGGCTTCATTGCTCCGGCGCAATTATCAATGGAAAACATGCACCCATCAGACAAGAGCTGTTCAATGGTGATGAGGTAAAAATCCTTACGAATCCTCAATCCAGACCCAGTAAGGATTGGTTGAATGACACAAACTCCTCACGAGTACAACATAAAATCAGAGCCTATTTCCGCAAAGTGGAGATGCAACATCAGCTCGAAGTTGGCAAAGAATTGTTCTTTAAACGAGCCAGAAAAGCACATCTTAAGATCAAAACCGATAAAGAAATTAACAATCTAGCCCGGAAAATGAATATCTTTGATAATCAAACTTTTTTTGCTCAATTAGGAGCCGGAATTATCACATTTGAAGATATCCTTGCCATCCTTAACCCATCACTTAACGAGGTAAAGATTCAAGAAACAGAGACCCCAACCGAAGATGTACAGCTGGAAATTAAACGCAGCCATGTAGATGGAATTATTATAGGTGATATTGATCAGCTGATGATACGTTATGCCAAATGCTGTAATCCTGTCCCCGGCGATAGTATAGTTGGATACACTACGCGTGGTCGCGGTATCACAATCCATCGTGAGGATTGCAAAAATCCCGGCTTTGTTAATCAGCAAAAAACCGAACCAGGTCGCATTATCAAAGCATATTGGAAATATAAGAATGAAGATAAAAGATAAAAGATTAAAGATTAAAGAAAAAGGAAAAAGGAAAAAGAAAAAAGATAAAAGACGCCCTGGACGTAATGAAAAAGTAATCCTTGAGGAATTAGTAGGAATTTATGGGAATTTATAGGAATTCATAGGAACTTGTAGGAATTTATTGTTCGGCTCTTTACTATTTGCGTTTATATGCGTTCATTCGCGGTAAAATAATATTTCCATTCGTTCGCGCAAATAAATTTATCTTTGACAAAAGATTGTAGAAATTTAAATAAAACATATAAAAGCGATTATGTAATCGGTTGCGAATATAAGGATGGAGATTTGGAGTTTATAAGCACATCAGAAGGGAAAATAGTGAATGGATCATCTGCCTTTGACTATGTTTATAACCTGAAAGATCATCTTGGTTCTACTAGAGTGATACTAAATGACAATGTTCAGGTAGTAGAAGAGTATGATTATGATGCTTTTGGAAATCTGATGACAGCTAATGTAACTGTAGGCACACCATATCAATACACAGGTCAGGAGTATGATGATGAGACTGAGCTACACAACTTCCGAGCCAGGCTTTATGATAGTGACCTTATGCGCTTTTATGCTGTGGATCCTGAAGAACAGACATCTTCTCCTTATCTTTACTGTGGAAATAATCCGATAAGGTATGTGGATCCGTCTGGGGAATCTGCATGGGAAGTAGATTCTGAATGGGATTCAGACACGGAGGAAGAATTCTCACTTTATATAATAAATAATTGGGATATTGATCAAACTAGTAATACTTGCGATGATTATGTGTTAAAATTAGTACTCAACTTTGCCATGGAAAGAGGGTTACCTGTAAAAATTGAAAACGAGTCTGGAGTATTTGATAATAGATCACAAAATTATGATAATTCTGAGGATTTTATCAAAGATGTTCTAGACTCGACTAATGCAAGTGATCTTGAAAATCCATTGTTTTCTAACACAATATCTGTAGATTCAAAAAAGATCA
>CAYYLA010000282.1:0-4302 GCA_964441785.1 uncultured Candidatus Cloacimonadota bacterium
GTGGTTTACAACAATCTTGGAGCTGGATATCTTAACAGAGGCGGTACAGCCAATGCACTTGAATACTTTTCAAAAGGTTTTGATACCTGCGAAATAATCGGGTGCAAACGGGTAAAAGTATTAAGTCTTTTAAATCATGGTGAAACCTATATCAAGCTGGGAGAGTTTTTTTCTGCAGAAAAATACCTGAACAAATCCCTCGAATTGTCCGAATCTTTTGCATCAAAACCTTTCTATGCAGGTATCGTTAACAATCTGGCAATTGCAAAAAGTAAAATCAACAATTTCAGTTATTATCTGGATTTTATTAAAGAGTATCAAGAGGATGTGATAAAGGGACGAATTGCAGAGATAACACCCTTGATAAAAACCTATTTCTATTTCCTTCAAAATATTGGTAATTATAAAGAAATTAACACCTTGTTGGATAAATATCAACACCTGTTCTTCGAGAGTCAGGAGTTGGAATTCTACTATCAGATGAAGGGGTTTTCACAACTTTTTGAAAATAATTTCAACGAAGCAATTACTTCTATTGAACAGGCATATCACTATTCTAAGAAGAATACCAGTGTTTATGCTCAGGCAATAAATGGAATCAGGATGGGTGAATGTTATATCGCTCTTGGTAATATTGGAAAAGCAATGGAATGCTTTATTCAATCAGAAGGTATTTGTGAGAATAATAATTATTATTACTGGCTCCAAATGGTAAGAATCTGGAAACTGAAAGCTCAACTCATGGAAGGGTCAACCAGTCACCGAATAATTATCAGAGAATTGTATGATATCCTTAAAAATGTACAGAGACATAAGTTCTTTATACTTGAAATCAGTGTATATCACATTCTTACTCATCTTTATAAATTTTTGAAAAGTCATAGAAAAGCCAAATTGTTGGAAACAGCTTATGAGAATTCAATTGCCCTGGCCATATCAGGATTAGATGCAGTCAACGGACATTATTATAAAAACAAAATAACCCAGAAAAAGCGTAAATCAGAGCGTAAATCCGATCTGTTTATCAAACCTACTGATCGGGTTGAAAAAAGTCGCTGGCAGGAAGAACTATATGACATTCTAAAGGTTCGGGATGTACAACGAATGAAATTTTTCCTAGATAAATCGATCAAGAAATTGTTATGTCCACATTTTTATGCAATCGTTCTGAGGGAAGATATCGATAATAACCAATATCCATTTCTGGTAAAAAATATCAGCCAGGAAAAGCTCTATAATAAGCGTTTCCTGCATTATATCGAAACAGCTATCGAGAATAATGAGATTATTCAGAGGAAAATTGGTGTCAGTAATATCCTCTTTGTACCGCTACGAATAAAATCAGCCAAGATTGGATGCCTTGTGGTTGGTGATAAAGGTGAACTGCGCTTTCTCGATTTCGAGCTGGCAATAGTCAATCATATAAAACTACATCTCAGCTCCATATTAATTAGGGTAAAGGAATTTACATCGCTGAATAATGAGATTGATTTGATGACCAAACTCATTGAAATTAATCAGGTATTTTTCTCCTATCTGGAGATTGATAAACTGGAATCTGAGATTGTCTCGTTTCTCCTTGATTTTGTTGGTGGAACCAGGGGATTTTTGATCAAAAGAGATAAATATGAGAACTATGTATATTCTGTAGCCTTGGATGACACAAAAGATCAGATCAAAAAATTCCATCTAATCAGTAAAACAATACTCACGGATGTACAGAACAGCAAGGAACCAATGTTTGTGCGAGAAACCCGTGATGATGATATCTTTCAGGAATACAAGGAGAAGGATATCAATGATTTCTCAATCTATTGTGCACCGATTCTGCTTGATTCAGAATTGTATGGATATCTCTATATAGATAATCTTCATTCTGATGAAGACCGGATGTCGGTAAACAAAGAATTTATGCGGCTTTTAATGATTCAGATCTCGGTTGCAATTAAGAATGCGCTACAGTATAAAACTTTGAAGCAAAAGACGTTAGAAGTGGCAAGTCTGGATAAATTGAAGAATGATTTTATTAATATTGTATCCCATGAGTTGAAGACACCACTTGTTACATTAAAGGGTTATGTTTCTCGTTTACCGCGTATGGCTTCGACCCATGACGAGAAAGAGATTGTTGGAAAAATAGACAATAGTGTAGAGCGTCTTTACGGTACGACCACATCGATTATTAATCATAATCGATATATACTGGTAAACGAGCTGCAAAAATCACCCATTAATTTGGAAGATATAATAGGTTCTGTTTTGGAAGAGTGTAAATTTCTGGCAGAGAAGCGCCATATGCAATTCCGTTCAGAATTAGAGAAAGATTTACCAGAGGTAGCCTTAGACTGGGAGGCTTTTCATATTGTGTTGATGAATGTGCTTTTAAATGCAATACGTTTCACCAAAGATTTTGGAACGATAACGATAGGAGCCAGGAAATCAGCTTTTAAACAGGAAGAGATAAATGATAATGAATCTATTGTAATCTATGTTCAGGATAATGGTATTGGGATTCCCAAGGACAAATTAACCAAGGTATTTCAATCCTTCTATGAGTTGAATGAGATATATTCCCATAAATCGGGATTAGTAGAATTTAAATCCAGTGGCCTGGGATTGGGGCTTTCTACAGCCGGTAATATCATAAAATTGCATGATGGTAAGATCTGGATAAATAGTATAGAAAATGAAGGGACAACCGTATTTATGGCTCTTCCATATACAAAAACAAATACAGAGGACAAATAATGGCTTTTTTCAAAGAGAAGATAAGGAGAAAACAGGTTAATTTTGGAGAACTTCTGGAAAAGTAAGAGAAGTTAGTAATACTTTTTCCCAGGGATATTGAGAAACAGTATAAGCTATTAAGGATGTGTTCGGGTTGGCGAAATGTATTTGATAGATTTGTTTTTATTATGCCGGAAGAAGAATTGGATTTTTATGGGAATCTTACAAGTTTTTCACATTTTGATATGGTGGGATATAATACGGAGAACATCAATTTCCATAATGCGTTGATCTTTGATTTCTCTGGGAAAAAAGATTTTAAGGATAGACTGAATTCGGCTAGAAATAGCATAATCGCTTCGCCTGATAATATCGGTAATATCAGGTTTCTTCCACCTGTAACAGATGCTGATTAGTTATTGGAGAAATTCTGTTCCTTCTTCAAAATTGAGGTTACTGAAGATGAACTTGATTTTGATTTTTCCAATGTTGATATAGCTTTGCATAATAACGAATTCTATTCTAACAAGTTCATGAACTTTACCATTTATGTGGATAAAGACTTTTCCTTGGATAAAGTTAAAGAACTAGTGATCATTATTAAACAGAATTTCCCTGCTAATTGTTATCTTGTGGGAAAAGAGTTGAAAAAACATGAATTCATAAATTTCAAAAATCTCAATTTTGGAAATTTGATGGATTTGTTCAAGATTGCTGTAAATAGCGATATCTTTTTGAACACTTCTGATATTGCTGCCAGAATCTTCAGCAAAACAGAGGTGAAACAGATTTATATGGGAAGGCTTCCGCTTTCGGAGAAGGTTAATTATATAAATCCGGTTAATCTGACAAATCTGGCAAATAAAATTTCTACGATAATTGATAAAGAATAGTGTAACAATAACATTCTACGGTATAATAGATTTGAGGATACAATGAAAAAAATCATAATAATAATTGCACTTGTTGTTTTAAGTATTTCCCTGTTTGGTAATGAAATTGATGATTTAAAATTCGCTATTGGATTATATTCTGATGGAAACTACAAATTAGCAACAACAGAGTTTAATCAGTTTATCAAAAAATATCCTGATAGTACCTATCAAAACGATGCTTTATTTCTACTATCTAATTCCTATTTAAATAGAGAAATGTATGCAGAAGCCCGGGATAATTACAAGGCGATCTATGACAAAAATCTTCTGCCACATGTAACAAACAGGATTATGCTTGGATTGGCTCAATCTTACTATTTCCTTGATGATTTTGATAATGCTGAATCGGTTTTGCTCAAATATAAGAAATTATATAACAGTGATGAAGAGAGCTGGCTGGCTGATTATTATCTTGGAGAGATTGCACTGAAAAAGGGTAGCGTTAATGCGGCTGAGAAATCATTAGAATTGGCTTTATCAAAGCAGGAAAATCCAAGAATATACAATGCGCTTGTACGTTTAGCCATCAATAATAATGATATCAGTGGTGCAGAGAGTTATCTTACAGCATTGTTTGATATGAATGAAGAATCAGAATTTGTTGATCAATCTGTGATAAGTGTACTGAATTATTATCTTG
>CAYYLA010000283.1:0-1898 GCA_964441785.1 uncultured Candidatus Cloacimonadota bacterium
TTTCCCTACGCTGGCATTACCCAGATCAGGTAAAGGGTATGATCTCAACCATCTTTTTCGACAGTACCCCTAATTGAAACTTCAACATTATAAAGAACTGAAAACATCAACTTTTCTATTGAGAAGTATGTCAAATAAAATCACAAATTATTATAAAAAGACAATAAATAGACGTAAGAAACTTGGAAAAGAATTGACGTTGAAGTATGAGAAATAATTTTAAAAATCAAGATCAACAAAGAGGAAAATTTAATGAAGAATCTTAAAATAAGTGAGATAGTATTTATCGCTGTAGTAGCAGCGGCATTAGGTGTTTTCTGGTGGGGATACACATTTTTATATGATCTATTCAAACCAATACTGAAACCATTGGCAATGGAACATCTCCTCTCTGGTATCTGGTTGATGGGAGCCATTTTTTTCCCCTACATAATTCGTAAACCAGGCAGTGCACTTTTGGGAGAAATGATTGCCGCTTTTGTCCAGGGTTTTATCGCTCGCTGGGGAATAACATCACTCATCTGGGGAGCAGCTCAAGCAATCCCGGTTGAGATATTTTTTATCCTACTTGCTTATAAAAAGTGGGATAGAAAAACACTTTGTATTGCTGCTGTAATCTCTGCTGTTTCCTCCTACACACTCTCCTTTTTCTGGGATAAAAATTATCTATTGAGCTTAAAATATAATCTTATCCAAGTTATAACCATCTCTATAAGTGCAATATTTCTGGCTGGCCTTCTGTCTAAATGGCTTGCAGATGGTCTTAAGAAAACGGGAGCTCTTAACCAATTTAATATTGTAAAGGAAGATTTTGAATAACCCCATAATTGACATTGAGAACTTCTCCTTCAGATATCCCTACAGCGAGAAAACCATTGGATTTAATGGAAAAATTGAGATCAACAAGGGTGAAACTGTACTAATTACCGGACCATCAGGATCTGGCAAAACCACGCTTTTGTATGGTCTAAAAGGGTTGATACCGGAGACAATTTTTGGTAAACTTCAAGGTAAGGTTCAATATCTGGGTAAGCAGACTTCATCTTTAACACCATTTGATCAAATGAGTATTGGATTTCTTTTCCAAAACCCTGATGCTCAGATGATTAATAGAACAGTCAGGCAAGAATTAGCTCTGGGAATGGAGAATCTTCGATTTCATCAAAGTAAGATGCTTCGTAGAATTGATGAATTTGCAATCAAATTTGATATTGAAGATCTTCTGGATAAAGAGGTTCATCATCTTTCTGGAGGCGAGAAGCAGAAAGTCGCTCTGATTTCGGTTCTTTTGATGGAACCGGAATTAATCCTTTTTGATGAACCTACAGCATTTCTCGATCCTGATTCTGCTGAATCTTTTATAAAGACTTTTAAAAATATCGCTACCAGTAAAACTATAGTTATTATTGAACATAATAGAATCTATCTACAAAATCTTGTTGATAGGGTGATAACAGTGGATGCCCAGAGTAATATCAATGAAATAGATCTTAAAAATACAGTTTGGATGAAAAACTTTCCGACACTTGAACATATCCCAATAGGTAAAATAGTAATGGATGTTAGCGATATCAGTTTTGCTTATCCAAAAAGTAAACAGATTTTGAAATCCATTAAATTTCAGCTCCATAGCGGGGAAGTATTGAGCATCACAGGAAAAAACGGTGCAGGCAAATCAACCCTTTTACGAATACTGGCTCAGCATTTAAGGGCTGATTGTGAAGAAATTGATTACTATCCTATGAACAGTAAAAGGAGTTCTAAATCTGGGCGTAATAGTAAAAGAAGCAACGAAATTGCACTATTATTGCAAAATCCTGAGAATCATTTCCTTTTCAACTCGGTAGAAGAAGAAATTCCTTCTAAAGTGTTATCAAATTTACATATAGTTAAGTATT
>CAYYLA010000283.1:1933-4285 GCA_964441785.1 uncultured Candidatus Cloacimonadota bacterium
AGCGGGTTTAAGTGGATTGGAAAAGAGAAATCCTTTTACACTTTCCGAAGGTGAAAAGCGTCGTCTATCTTTAGGAATTTTGTGGTCATTGGATCGGAATATCTACCTTTTGGATGAACCAACTTTTGGTCAGGATGAAGAGAATGTTATCTTACTGATAAAAATGATAGATACCATGCGAAGGCGTGGGAAAAGTTTTATCATTGTAAGTCATGATCTGGCTTTTATTCAAGCGGTCAGCAGTAAAATTATGAATTTGGTTAAGGGAGAACTAGTTGAGGTGAACATTGAAAAATAGGTTAAATGAGTTATCGTTATTGATAACATCGCTCATCTATATGATACCTCTTCTTCTCTCCTCAAATTGGAAATTAAATCTGATTTTATTAGCATTGGCTATGATAAATCTGATTTTCGTAAGAACAATTAGATTCCGATATTTAGCATATTTTCTTCTGGTTATGATTTTCCCTTTAATATCACTATTTATAACCGTTTTACTCTATACAAAAGGGGCATCAGCCAGTCCTATTTGCTGTACAATTCTGGGATTTTCAATACGTGAAATGGCTTTATCAAATGCAATTTACCTTACCACTAGAGCCTTTGCTCTCTCAACAGTCTCTTTTACTTTTCTAACAGCGATAAGGTATGATGCTTTAGTTTTTGCCATGATGCAGGTATTTAAACTTCCTCCAGCTATCGGCTATTCGCTTCTGGCTACCTTTAATGCTTTTCTTTACATGAAAGATGAGTTCCTCAGAATACGACTTGCCTGGAGAAATAGATTCGGTAAAAACCGTTTCCCTCTGAGCTTGATTTTCCCGGTGTTAGTCTCTGCAAGCAGATATGCCCATTATGCCGGTCTTAGTCTGGAATGTCGGGGATTAAATAAAGATAAATCATATTTGGAGATACACTTATGGAAAACAAGGGATTGGATATATGTAATGATAAACATATTTCAAATTGTTTTGTTAACATTTATAAGTTCAGGTGCATTGTTTGAAGGTTTTCGTTTACGATAAGGAGAACAAATGGAGAATATTAAAGATATCTTAAGGAACAGAAAAGCAATAATAGGAATGGTTCATGTAGCAGCCCTTCCTGGAACACCCAGATCTTTCATGAACGTCAAAGAGATATCTGAACAAGCTATCAAAGAAGCTAAGATATTAATGGAAAACGGTGTCGATTGCATAATGATTGAGAACATGCATGATATCCCTTATGTGGCTGGAGAAGCCAGTCCTGAGATCACAGCAGCTATGACGGCTATTGCATGTAGTTTAAGAGAAAACATCAATCTACCAATGGGTATCCAAATCCTGGCTGCAGCAAACAAATCAGCCCTTTCAGTTGCAAAAGCAGCTGATCTGCAATTCATCAGGGTTGAGAATTTTGTTTTTGGACATCTAGCCGATGAAGGAATGATGAATAGTTGTGCTGGTGAACTGCTACGATTTAGACGTAAAATCGATGCCGAAGCTGTAATGATTTTTACTGATTTAAAAAAGAAGCATTCATCGCATCAGATCACTGCTGATTTATCCTTATCGGAAATGGCAGATGCTGCTTCGTTCTTCTTGAGTGATGGTGTAATAATAACTGGTAAATCGACGTCTCAGGAGACTGATATCAACGATTTGGAAGAGTTAAAATCTTGGAATAAAATTCCCAAGTTGATTGGATCAGGCATAAATAATAAGAATATCACCAAATATTGGCCTCTGGCGGATGGATTCATAGTAGGATCATCATTTAAAATTGATGGAAATTGGATGAATCCAGTAGATTCTGATAATGTCAGCGATTTCATGAAGGTTGTAAATAAGTTGCGTAACTAATATCAGGGTTAGACGTTAGCTAAGTTTATCAGTAATAGTAGCACGATGTAAACCCGATTCACGTTGTTACACATCTATCATAACTCTATTTAAATCAACATATTAGCCACAATATCACAATCCCTGCATTCCCTTAGTATATTTATAACTATCTATAAAGAATCGTTTTATGCATTATTATTAATAACCCGAGTCCGGTTAACTACAAAGCACCTTAACTCCTTTACTAGCAGCGATTAAACCATATTTGCGTTTTATTACACGATAAAACTAAATCACTAATTAGTAGGGAGTTATACATTCTTCCCCAGTAGCGCTAAACCCGAGTCGGGTTTATCATCGTGACTTAGTGCCTTCGTGGCTATAAATGGATTATATTGCTATCCTTTTTTAGTGTCTTTTTTGTGACTTAGTGCCTTTGTGGCTAAAAAAAAAAGCCAACCTTGAAAGGGCTGGCTTTTAAATATGGTACCAAAGCCGTTTTGAACCGGCACGGGAAAACTTT
>CAYYLA010000284.1:0-4273 GCA_964441785.1 uncultured Candidatus Cloacimonadota bacterium
GAAGAATCAGAATTTGTTGATCAATCTGTGATAAGTGTACTGAATTATTATCTTGATAAACCAGATTATCAAATGGTATTCGATTACAATATCAGAGCCATCAGCAAAAAATCGCTTTATTATGATAATTTCCTTCTTATCAAAGCTATTGCCGGATATGAATTGGGTGAATATGATGCATCACTCAAGTTACTAGAAAATCAACAAAGTGAATTGGCTCAATTTTATCAGGGTTTGAATAATATGAAGCTGGAAAACAATCTCGTTGCTATAGATGTTTTCAATGTTCTAGCAAAATCAACAGACAACGATATAGCTGCTCGAAGTCTTTTTTATTCGGCTCGATTGGATAATTCACCTGAGGAATCAATAGGTAAGTTGAATAGTTTTATCTTGGATTATCCAGAACACAAATTTATCGGAGAAGCACTCTATCTACTTGGATTGAATAATTTTAAGCTTCAGGAATATCAGCAGGCAAAAGAGTTTCTTGCCAAAGCTGATACGAATGATCTGGGATCCAAAATTAAAGAAAGAACTATCTTCCTGAAAGCAGAAACAGCATTTCAGTTAGGTGAGAAACAAACAGCTTTTACAGGGTTTGAGTCTTACCTTGAAAAATATCCTCAGGGTGAATATCGAGATGAAGCTCTCTATAAAACAGGTTATCACTATTTTGATAATGATAATTTCCCGGACGCTTACACACAATTTGACCAGTTGATAAAGGATTATCCTCATTCCGATAAGGTTGGGATGTCCAACTTTTATATAGGAGAGATGTTTTATCTGCAGGGAAAATTCTCTAAAGCTCACGATTTCTATTTGTTAGCAGGAGATAAGGAGAGTGATGAGAATTGGATAAATCTAAGATTAGCGCAGACATCCTATCAGATGGACGAGAATGATAAAGCGGAATCTTATCTTGTAAAGGTGCCGGAATATCCTGAATTTCTCTTTGCTAAAAATCTATTATCTGGAAATATCTCTTTCTCAAAGAAACGTTATAATACAGCATTAAAGTTCTATGATAAGGCAATTAACAGCTCTGATAAAGAGAAAGAGATAAAGATGGCTACAACAAAGAAGGCCTGGACTCTTTATCAAATGAACAGGTTTGATGAATCAACTGCACTATATCAGCAGGTTGCTGAGTCATCAAATGATAAGGAATTTATATTGAAAGCAGCTGTAACGGCTTTCAGTGCCGAGAATTATGCTTCGGCTATCCAACAATATAATCTTTATCTCAAACAGGATCTGACAAAAGAAGAACAATCTCAGGCTTTGATTGGCTTGGCCAATTCATACTATAACCAGGAGGATTTCAAGGCGGCTTATAATAATTATTACAAGTTGATTGAGCAGAAACAGAAGAAGGAATTGTTGCAATCCTCTTTAAATGGTTTATCCTGGTCTGCTTCAAGATTTAACGAAGAAAACAAGGATAATGAAGAGCTTGACCTAACTGCTGATCTGCTGGCAAACGTTAAGAAATCAAAGGATAATAAATATAAAATTACACTATATAAAACAATGGTTGATTTCGCTTATAACCAGAAGAATTGGGATAGTGTCGAACAATCAATAACCGCCATGTTTGCACTGAAGCCCGATAAGGATATCCAGAAGGAGATGAATTTGCTTCGAGCTGATATTGCGGAGCAGAAAGGTGAATATTCTAAGGCTGATAACATCTATTCAAATATTAATAATTCAAATTCTGATGCGGATTTACTCCATCGTTGGGCTTTGCTTAAATTGAAACTTGAGGATACCGACGGTGCTGTATCCAAACTGAGAAAAGCTTCTATGCTCAGTCGTGATGAGGATATCTGGTTGACTTTACTGGAACTGGAGGTTAGGACCTCAAGCGAATATTTTATAAATGATTATAATAGATTTAATGAATTTGCTTCGCCTAAAAGCCGTGAATTAGCACAAATCGAGATGCTGAAGTGGTATATAGAACAGGAGGAATTCTCCAATACGGGGACTCTGGTTAATAATCTTCAAAATAGTAAATATCAGGATGTGAAGGCAAGAGCTCAGTATCTGAAAGGATTGTCTTTATATCGACAAAAGCGTTTTGATGAAGCTATCCCGGCATTGTTACGGGTTCGATATCTTTCTCCAGAGTTAACAGATGTCAGGTTGCAGGCTGAAGTGGAGGCTTGTAATGCTTACATAGACGCCGGATACAAAGATGAAGCGGAAGATTTATTGGATATAATTAAGGATGATCTTGATAAAGAGACATTGAAAGCGTTGGGTCAGAAGATCTATGGGGCAGGAGAATAATGAAACGTCAAATTACCTTATTGCTGCTGATTGTTATCATTGCCCTTTTTGCGGATAATGAACTGGATCTTGGTGACTTCATCATCGAGGGTGAAGGTGAAAATCTTCCTGACAGTTTACATAAATCCATTGTTGCAGACTCTCTGTTAGGTATATCATCAATAGATAAATTTGAATATGATTCCGATCCATTTAAGGTTGGCTGGGAACAGAAGCCTGATAGCAAGGATGAATCTGATAGTGCGTTAGAAATTCTGGTTGGAGATAAAATGCTGGGATCATTGGCTTTAATTTCGCGGAATAAGATCGATACCTGGAAAAATATTCAGTTGAAAGGAGATTTTAACCGCGATGATAAGGATTGGGAACAGGCGTTTCTGGAATTAATCTGGCAACCTGAGTTTATGAATCATCTGATTACAGTAAATCCACACTATTTGGATGTTACCAGTTTCCCCGGTGATAGTGAGGTGTGGGGAAGTTCGCTCTGGATTGAACCAGATTATGAGATGTCAGGATTAATTAAAAATTATTGGCTTGATTTTGGTATCAATAGTTTTACTCAACAGGCTCAGGAAGCAACTGATTTTGATTTGCGATCTTACCTGAAACTAACCCATAATAATGTTGATTTTTCAGCAGATTTTCAATTGCTTAAGCAGTCACCATCCGGATCAATTGATGTTTCATTTGTTACGGGATCATTACCTTTTATCAATGAAGCTGGTTTCTGGCTGGCTGCCGATTCATTGCATATCTATCCTTCGATATCCTTCTATGGCTCCCAGGAGATTACGGATAGGATGACGATTTTTGCAGGTAATAAACCAGAATTGTCTTCTGTTTCACGATTTGACGAAATACTTGATAATCCTTATCAGAAGACTTTAACTGGATCTTTACAAGCAAAGAAAATGCTTAATGCGGAATTTGGCTTTTTGTATAAAAATCTAATCAATTTCCGGGTAAGTTATAATCCAGCGTGGACCAAGGATGCACGATCATATCGATATACAACGGGAACGCTTCTGTCTGTTGAATATGACGATCTTTTAAGCCATGTTTTCCGGGTTGAGTTAGGGAAGCAATGGAGCAATTTTTCGATAAACAGTTTAAATTCTTATTCTATGTATGACAAAGATCTTCCGTATCTTGTTAGCTTTGTTTCACGCAATGAACTGGCATATAGTAGATCGTATATGACTGCTTCTGTTGAGATGATTTATGAAACAGGTTGGGAAAATGAGCAACAGCAATCTATGGATGATCGGATGGATCTCAATCTGGCTGTATCAGCTGAGGTTTTGACGGATCTCTGGATTGTGGGTCGTTGTAATAATCTTCTAAATCATGGTTGGATACGATATCCCGGCTTGCCTGAGAAGGAGTTGAACTTTCAGGTTGGATTGAGATATCATTTTTAGATTGCTCAGCTAGTTTCGAAAATGGTGAAACCATCTAAAAGGGTAGCCACAAAGGCACCAGGACACTGAGAATAGTAAGTAGTAGGTAGTAAGTAGTAGGTAGTAGGTAGTTGTGATTATTGGAAATATGGAAGTAGCTAAAGGGAATTTGTAGGAATACAATGGGAATTCATAGGAATTTGTAGGAATTAATTGGAATTTATTGAAATCTATAGTTCAGCTATTAACTATTTGCGTTTATCAGCGTTTATTCGCGGTAATAATAATGAAAAATAAATATTTATGCGCAATCCAGAGGCTTGTAAACCTTTGGCGTAATGAAGGATGAATAATGAATAATGTGCAGCGTCCTGAAGACATTGTTTTTCCGACTAAGTTTAGGGGTTTAGACGTTTAGTGCTGAACGACAGATAAAGAAATGGACTAGAGCTAAAAAGAAGGCTTTGATTCTCGGAGATTTTGATTTGTTAAAACAATTGGCAAAAAAGAAGTTTGATAAAGCTGACAAGCATTGAACACATTCCATGGTTCGATATTTCTGTTTTGCA
>CAYYLA010000285.1:0-4233 GCA_964441785.1 uncultured Candidatus Cloacimonadota bacterium
ACGGGGAACACGTATGGCAGATTTTGAATACCATGATCCCTTTGTGCCTACTTTCCATAATGAGTTAAATGAGAAGCATTATAATTCTGTGGAGATTGATGATATATCAAAGTATGATGCTGTAATTATCGTAACAGATCACAGTGATTTTGATTATGATACATTACTTGCAGAAGCTCAGCTTGTATTCGATACCAGAAATGCATGCAAGGGCTGCAACAAAGAGAATCTTATAAGATTATAGATCTGTGGCTACTAACAGACCTATCGACATAGACGAACTATTTGGCCAGCTATCATTGGGAGATGATAGCTGGCATTGGTATGTGGTTTATACAAAACCACGTCGTGAGAAAAAACTGGCGGATTATGCTTGCCAATATAATATCAACTATTATCTACCATTAGTAGAGAGCGAGCGGGTATATAAATACCGAAAAGTAAAATTTACCAAGCCATTATTTCCAGGTTATATTTTTGTTAAATGCAATCTGTTGGAGAAGAGAAGTTTATTGATCTCCGGACACATTGTGCGATTTATCAAAGTACCGGATGAAAAATTCTTTCTGGATGAATTACAACAGATTTATGATGGGAAGGAACGTGGGGCAGAGTTCAATATCAGCAAATATGTTTCCGAAGGTATTGCTGTGCGAATAACCAGTGGCTCATTTACCGGCTTGACAGGTGTTGTGAAGGATATAAAAAATGTTAACGAGGTTATTCTGAGAGTAAGTATGTTGAAACAGGCAGTCTCTGTAAGAGTAACAACTGATCAGATAGAGATTATTAAGGAGAAGTAATTTGAAAATATTAGTAACCGGTGGAGCGGGATTTATCGGATCCAATGTTGTGGATGGTTATATTAGAGAGGGTCACGATGTTATCGTAGTAGATAATCTAAGTTCTGGAAAATTAGAGAATATCAATCCCAAAGCTACGTTCTATGAAATGGATATACGATCAAAGGAACTTGAGTCGGTTTTTGAATCAGAGGCACCGGACGTTGTTAATCATCATGCAGCTCAGATAAGTGTTCCGGTATCGGTTAAAGATCCAATATTGGATGCTGAGGTTAATGCAGCAGGATTTCTTAATATATTGGAAAATTGTGTAAAATTTAATATCAAAAAGGTTATTTTGATTTCATCAGGTGGTGCTGTATATGGAGAGGCGGATGAATATCCAACCTCTGAAACGTATGATCCCAAACCACTTTCTCCTTATGCTATACATAAATATGTATCGGAGAAATATCTCTATTTTTATCATCATCAATATGGCTTGGATTATACAACTCTGCGTTATGCTAATGTCTATGGACCGCGTCAAATCCCACATGGAGAGGCCGGTGTTGTATCAATATTCATTACTAATTTTAGAGATGGCAAGGAGACCTGGTTATATGCCTTTGATGAAGAACCCGATGGCATGATCAGGGATTATGTTTTTGTAGAAGATGTTGTTAAAGCAAATATTCTTGCGTTGGATAAAGCAAATCTGGAAGCCATAAATATTGCAACCGGAGTTGAAACAACTACTGGCAAATTATATAGAGAGATACAAACCCAAATGGATGTTAATATCGAACCCACACGTGGTCCTGCCCGACCTGGTGATATCCGAAAAAGTTGTTTAATTAATCGGAAAGCCAGAGAAATTCTTGGATGGGAACCATCATTTGATTTGAAGGAAGGAGTAAAGAGAACGATAGCTTTCTTTACCTAATTTAAGGAGTGTTTATGGATAATTTTGAAGAGTTGAAGGCAAAAGCAAAAGCTGTACCCAAAATTTCCCCCAAACGGATTACATTTATCATCATAGTTATTGCAGCCTTGATTATTCTGTTTACAGGATTTTATACTGTTAATCCTGAAGAAGTTGGGGTAATTCAGCGATTTGGAAAGTATATTAATACAACCGAACCGGGTCTTCATTTTAAGATCCCCTTTGGGGTAGACGTACTTACCAAAGTGAAAGTAAAACATGTCTATAAGGAAGAATTTGGTTTTAGAACACTTAAATCGGGTGTTAATACCAAATATTCTGCCCGTAGTTATGATCAGGAATCGCTTATGCTGACTGGCGATCTCAACATAGCAGATGTGGAATGGATTGTTCAGTATCGAATTAAGGACCCCGTCAAATATCTGTTCAGAATAAGAAATATCGAAGAGACAATTAGAGACCTTTCTGAATCTGTTGTGAGACAGATAGTTGGTGATAGAAGTGTGGATGAAGTAATTGTTTTGAGTAGAAAAGATATTGCCAACGAAGTTGAACTCTTACTACAGGCTCAGTTGGATGAGTATGAGGCTGGTATAGAGATCTATACAATCAACCTGCAGAATGTAAACCCACCTGAGCGTGTAAAGCCAGCTTTTAATGATGTGAACTCTGCTAAGCAAGAGCGTGAAAAAATCATCAATCAGGCTTGGCAGGAGTATAATAACATTATTCCTGAAGCGGAAGGTAAAGCAAAAAGAACCATTGAAGAAGCAGAAGGTTATGCTGTAAATCGTGTAAATCGTGCTAATGGTGATGCAACCAGATTTATTGACATGTATAACCAATATAAGAATGCCAAATCTGTTACTAAGAAGCGTCTTTATCTTGAGACAATGCAGAAAGTTCTGCCTAATGTAGAAAAGATTTATATCGTAGATGAGGCACAGAATGGCATTTTACCTCTGTTGAATCTTGATAAGGGAGGTAAATAATGAAACTGCGCGGATGGATAATCATAATTGTAATTGCCCTTATCTTATTGTTTAACTCGTTGTTTATTGTAGATGAAAGACAGCAGTGTATTATTACTCAGTTCGGTGAACCTGTTGGGGATGCTATTGTTGATGCTGGTCTTCAATTTAAAATACCATTTATTCAGAATGTACATTACTTCGAGAAACGTGTTCTTGAATGGGATGGTGATCCAAAACAGATTCCCACCTCTGATAAACGCTATATCTGGTTGGATGCTTTTTCACGCTGGCGTATCATAGATCCATTAAAATTCTTCGAAACTACACGTAATGAGACCTTTGCACACAGCAGGTTGGATGATGTTATCAGTGGTACAACCAGGGATATTGTTAGTTCTAATAAATTGTTGGATATCGTGCGTAATTCTAATCGTGAAATGCTCTTCACCGAAGAATACAGGGCAAGTTCTATGGAAGATATTGTCAGTGCTGAAATAGAAAACGGTAGAAAAGAAATTGCAGATATGATCTTTGAATCTTCTAAATCATTGATCAATGAGTATGGAATTGAACTGATTGATGTAAAAATCAAACGATTAAACTATGTTGAAGAAGTACGTTCAAAAGTATATGACAGGATGATCTCCGAGCGTCAAAAAATAGCCGCTCTCTATCGATCTGAAGGTCAAGGTAAATCAGCAGAGATTCTCGGTAAAATGAAACGTGAACTTGATCAGATTGAATCTGAAGCATATAAAACAGCCGAACAGATTAAGGGTCAGGCTGATGCGGAAGCTATCAATGTTTACGCTAATGCTTATAATCGGGATCCCGATTTTTACCAATTCCTTAAATCTCTTGAAACCTATGAGAAAACTATAGATGATAAGAATGTTCTTATTCTCAGTACTGATAGCGAATATTATAAGTATCTGAAAGATATTGAATAGATAATCTATGGATGAACAATATATGAAAGCTGCTCTGGATCAAGCCAGAGCAGCTTTTTCTAAAAACGAAATACCAATCGGAGCGGTACTGGTTAAAGATGGAAAGATTGTTGCAGCGGACCATAATCGTACCAGAGAACAAAACAATCCTCTTGCTCATGCAGAAAATCTTATTATTAACAACCTTATTCAATCAGGTGAGAAATTCTTGAATGATTATACCCTCTATGTAACAGTAGAACCATGCCTGATGTGCTCAGGTATGATAATCTGGTCACGCGTGGGGCGGGTGGTATTCGGATGCTATGATGAGAAAGCTGGGGCTGCTGGTTCAGTCTATAACACTTTGTTGGATCGAAACTTTAATCATCATCCAATACTGAAAACGGGTGTAATGGAAAATGAATGCAGACAATTGATACAGGAATTTTTCCAGAAGAAAAGATAAAAAGACTTGTCTTATAGGCAGGTGTTAAGATTTTTGGATAGCGGAGAGTTGCCGGAGCGGTTGAACGGGGCGGTCTCGAAAACCGTTGTAGACGTTAGTTTACCCAGGGTTCGAATCCCTGACTCTCCGCCAT
>CAYYLA010000286.1:0-4228 GCA_964441785.1 uncultured Candidatus Cloacimonadota bacterium
CACAACCCTCGCCCGTCGCAGAGCGCCTCCCATCCTACATTCGGTTTCACTATGCGAATTCCCCTCTTCAGAGGGGTGGCATCCGGTCTTTTTCGGATGACGGGGTGTTTCACATTGCCAAAAATCCTCAAAGATTTTCACATTATTCATTTTCCATCGCATCCCGCCTTTTCGCACAGCGCCTCTCGCCTTTTTCTTTTTCCTTAGCGCCTTATGCGTCTTAGCGGTAGTTTTTTTTCTTTTTTCTTTTTCCTTTACCCCTCACTCTTCGCCTGTCGCAGTTCGCTTTGTTGGTATCGTTCGTGGAAGAAATGGGAATTAAAAATTTAAAAGTTAAAAAAATTTTCTTGTTTTGGTTGAAATATTGCATGAGGTTATTGATAATATTTAAACTTTGGGGGAGTATCTATGAAAAAAATAATTATTCTTATAGGTTGTTTCATCTCATTATCCATTTTATGGGCAGGTGTTCCGCAACAACCCGTAACTCGTAACCTTGATCCTGAAAGCTTTCCACCTTACACATATCGTAATTATATCCAAACAGAAAAAGGTACAATTGATTCCAGCAAGCTGATTAAGAAAATCAACCATAATCGTGACAACCGTGTACTCATAGTTGTCGACACACAGCTATATCCAATGATAGATTCATCCTTGGATACTTATATGGCAGATCTGGAAATCGCAGGTTGGGATTATATCCTCATAACCTTCGAGGGTGATTCTGATATTGCATTGAAGGAGGTTATAACAGATTATTATGAAAGTGATAATATTGATGGTATTTTCATGATAGGGGATCTTCCCTCTGCCTGGTACGAGATGTATGAGGATTTTGACAATGACGGTGTTCCTGATGGTGAAATGGTAAATTTCCCTATTGATCTTTATTTCATGGATATGGATGGCTTCTGGTTGGATTCTGATATCAACGGTAAATGGGATTACCATGTTGAGGATACTGAGCCTGAACTCTGGTTAGGACGCATCAAAGCTGATAACCTCTATATGATCGGTCAAAATGAAGCAGAATTAATCAACAGCTATTTCTACCGCAATCACCTCTATCGAGTCGGAGGATTAGCTCCAGCTACAGAAGGATTGGCCTATATCGATGACGACTGGCATACCTGGGGTGATTATTATCAGAACCAGCTGGCGCTTGCCCTGGACAATGTTGAACTTATCAATGAGGTTAATGCAACTACAGCTGATGATTATCGAGATAACAGATTGGTAAATATCTATAATTTTATTCAGGTTCACGTACACTCTTCACCTGCGGCTCACTATTTTTACTACAACAACGGAGCATCGCATGAACTTGTAACAAATGAAGAGGTCATTGATTTACCTGCAAATTCCTATTTCTATAATCTCTTCTGTTGTTCTAATGCAAACTATGAAGCACCTAATAATATGGGAAGCAGCTATCTGTTATCTAATGAATTTGGCTTAGGTGTCATTGGTTCAACCAAAACCGGTAGTATGTTATCCTTCGAGAATTTCTATCAACCTCTTTCTGAAGACCTTACCTTTGGTGAATCCTTTCGACTCTGGTGGCAAAACACCTGCAATACATCAGCAGAAGATGAGCCCTGGCAACGTTCCTGGTTTTATGGAATGACATTCCTCGGCGATCCACTGCTTCATGTTAAACCGGATACAGAGAGTTGTGTGTATGTGGATGCAGAAAATACAGGTTATGAAGACGGTTCCTTTAACTATCCATATCAGACTATTCAAGAAGCAATCGATAATGCTCAACCCAATAATAAGATATGGATTAAAGATGGAATCTATAATGAGAACTTAGTAGTTAACAACAAAAATCTTCAGTTACGGAGTATCAACGGTCCCGAAAATTGTATTTTAGAACCATCTGACAACGGCTCAATAATCACCTGGCAATCGACATCCCAAGAAGTATTAATAAACGGACTTACTCTTCAGGGATCAATTAACAGTGGTGAAAACGGTTATGCGATTGAATTCCTGGATACCCCTGCAATAGTCGATAATTGTATTATAAAAGAGAATATTGGAATTGATATTATATATTCGGATAATGATTTGTTAATGAAAAATTGTGTAATTTCTGATAACCAGCTTGATGGTGGAAGTTTTATTAATTCTTCTGGTAACTTGTTAACGATAGAGGACTGCAGGATATCCAACAATAATGGAAATGCAGGTACGACGTTGATAGAAAAGAGCAATGGTTCTTTACATATTGATAGTTCTGTTATCACATCCAACCTTTCTGGAGATAACAATCTGCTGTATATTACTCAAGGAGATGATGTAACGCTTTCTAATGTACGAATCACTGATAATCTTTGCGACGAAAATATCACCAGCTTTGATATCCAAACTGATAGCGCGATAATCAGAAATTCCACTATTGCCAATAATTCTAACGCCAGTTTTGTAATAGACGGAGACATTGATTTGTATAATAACATTATCTGGAATGATCAGGCAGATTATTCGTTTCAGTGTAGTGGAGTTATTGAGGCAGCAAATAATCTTGTTGGTTTTACATTAGATGGAATATCAATACTTAATGATGATCCATTGTTTGTCGATTCCCCAAATGGAGATTATCACTTGAGTGTATATAGTCCGGCAATTGGAGCAGGATCAATTGATTATGCTGATAACGAAGACCTGGATGGTCAAACTCGGCCATCACCAGCAGGATCAAATCCAGATTTAGGCGTTTACGAGCATGAACTTGCTTCTGCTGTGCTTGAAATTATATATGTTTCTGATATCGGTTCAGATGAAACAGGAACCGGTGAAGAGAGTAGTCCCTATCAATCAATAAACATGGCTATGGAACAGGTTTACTCGGGAAATACGATAGTACTGGAGCCTGCTGTTTACAATGAAGATCTGATCATACCGGATAAATCGATGACAATTCGTTCGAGATTTTCCGATGATTATGATTATCAATATATTGAAAATACTGTGATAGAAGGTTCTGGCGCAGCTAGTGTTATAAAGTTCAGCAACTTGACAAATCCGATAACATTAGAGGGTTTTACAGTTAGAAACGGTAATGCAAATGGCGGAGGAGGAATTCATGTTAACAGTTCAACTGTTGAACTGAAGAACCTTCTTGTTTGTGAGAATTCAGCTGCTATGGGTGGTGGTGTTTTTATTGTAAACAGTAATGCACTGCTTCAGAATCTTACTATAACTGATAATACTGCGACCTTGTTTGGGAGCGGTGTTTACAGCCCAACCACAAATGAATCCAGCTATATAGTTAATTCCATAATCTATGGCAATAATGGTGATGATGAGATATTAAATAACCCTAATGTATATTATTCACTTACCTCAGACCTTTGGGAAGGTGAGGGGAATATCATCGGAGACCCACTTTTTGATGTAAACAGCTTCTTACTGAACGAGGATTCTCCATGTATTGATGCTGGAATCTGCGAATTTACTCTTCCAGATCCTTTCAATATTAATATTGATCAATTTAATGGATACTCAATAGATATGGGTTGTTTTGAGTATATACAAACAGCAAGTGAATCTGATCTTATCCAAGCTAGAACAAAGATAAATGTTTACCCTAATCCTTTTAATCCCGTTTTGACTATCAGTTATTCAATAGGAGAAAATGATAATTTGGATGAGATATCAATCTATAATCTGAAAGGTCAGAAGATTAAAGATATTGATCTTCCTGAGCAAGATTGTCGACATGGATCAGTGATCTGGGATGGTGTAGATTCGAAAGGACAATTTGTAAGTTCTGGTTTATATTTTTGTAAATTTAAATCAAAACAACAATCTCAGCTGAAAAAAATAACTCTGATAAAATAGAGTGATTTAATGATAAAATAGGCAAATTGTATGATAAATCATATATTTTTCCTATTTTTTTTGATTGAAGAAAGCTTAAAAAGAAAAAAATTTGATTAAATTCAATTTTTATTAAATATTTCACTAAAATAATAACATTTGGTATATACAATGCTTAGTAATTAAATGTTCTGGGGGGAAACAAGAAGATTAGGTTAAAATATAGTGTTCCGCTCTAATTTTCTAGTATCACAAATGATACACTACAGGACTTAGGTAAGTACGCTTACCTCCTTGCTTACGGCTCATCCACACCCGGTGAGCCGTTTTTGTTTTCATATATGTAAAGATAGTATACAAAAACCAGTTTCTTCGGCTCATAGTAATCCTTTAACAG
>CAYYLA010000287.1:0-4217 GCA_964441785.1 uncultured Candidatus Cloacimonadota bacterium
ATTTAATAGGCATATTGTTATCATCAACGGCTGCAAAAATAAAATTTCCTTCTACGGTTGCAAACTCTATATTCACCCTTCCAAATTCTGGAAATGCATACTCCAGTTGTGACCCTTGCTCTGCTAATAGCTCAGCCTCTTGTTGCTCTCTGAAAACAACGAAATGTGGATTGCCAACATTTACCAGATGTCCATGATAACCATTATAGCTTAATTTGTCCTTAATGATTTCTACTTCACCCATATCAACCGATATAAGAGTTCTCTCAGGATCAATAACAGTTGCTTTTTTTACCCCTGATAATGTGTTTATCTTCAGGTTGGATAAACCAACGTCTTTGCTTACTATGGCAGTTACACAGCGTAATGCCGTACCACAATTTGTGGCTTCCGATCCATCAGCATTAAATATTCGCATGAAACAATCATTCTGCTCATCTGGTAAAATCAGGACAATTCCATCACTGCCAATAGAAAATCGACGTTTACTGAGCTTTTTTGAAAGCTCATTGAAATTTATATTGGGGATCTTCTTATCCAGAAAATTAAAGAAAATGTAGTCATTCCCCTGGCCATGAGCTTTTACAAATTCCAATTCCATAATTAATTATTCACAATATCCTTAAAAATATCTTTGAAATCAAACAATCCCTCTTTATCCAATATCCATAAGCCTGCTTTTATTGCACCCAACGCTAAACCATTACGATTTCTGGCAGTGTGTTTGATCTCTATGGAATCTGCTTCACTATCAAAACCAATAGAGTGTTCACCCGGAATTCTGCCTGATCTGACACTGGCAAAATGGAACTCCTCAGGTTTTATCTTTCGATCAACTTTATCGTATTGGGCTGTGGTTTTTTGCTCAATATTATCCAGGATTATTTTACTGATCACTTTTGCAGTTCCAGAAGGACTGTCTATCTTGAACTGATGATGTTTTTCCAATCCCCAACAATCGTATTCCGGAATGGATCCAATCATCCTGGCAGCATTCTCTATTATATGATAGAAAAGATTCATCCCAATAGAGTAGTTTGACCCGTAGATTAGAGAACCATTAGATTCAGTTACCAGCTTCTCAATTTCAGTAAGAGAATCAAACCAGCCTGTAGTACCTGTTACTGTTTTGATATTATGAGATATCAGGTAGGTTAAGTTGTCTGTTACAACCGTTGGATTTGTAAATTCAAACGCCAGGTCAATATCATCGAGATCTTCGTTTTTCAAACGTGTACCTCTGGTTGGATCAATAATCTTAACAACCTGCATGGAATAATTTTCACATAATTGATGAATCAGTTTCCCCATTTTTCCATATCCAACAATCATAACTTTTATCATATCACCCTCATCTATGAACTATGAATCTTGATTACCTCTTTAACCCAGTTTGCTCCATTTTCAAGATCAATAACTTTGATGCATTCATGAACAGTATGAACCTTATCCATACCAGTTCCAGCAACGGCAATTGTCATATCTCCAAGATTGAGCATATTGGCATCGGATCCACCACCACCTACAGCGGCAGAGAAGGGAAGGTTAATTTTGTTAGTCGCTTTTTCAGCTATCTTTATAACCTGATGAGAATCATCAATTCTAAAGGCTTTATAAGCATCATGGACAACATAGTTGATATCTGTTTCTATCCCAGCTTCCTGTTTGGATTTGACAACAGTTTCTGCTGCATCAATAATCTGTTGGGTTAAATGTTTCAGCTTGTTTGGATCATGACTACGTACTTCACACTCTATCTCAACATTATCAGGAACGATGTTGGTTGCTTTTCCTCCCTTAATGATGCCAACATTACAGGTTGTTTCAAAATCGATACGACCGGAAGGCATTTGTGTAATTGCTTCTGCAGCTATTTTGATAGCATTTACGCCCAGTTCTGGTGCAGCACCAGCATGAGATGCTTTACCGGTAATTGTTAATGTGATATCACTCTGTGATGGAGCTCCGGACATTAAACTGCCAACTGTATGAGCATCCAGGGCATATCCGATTTTTGATTTGAGTTTGGATGGATCACAGTATTTTGCTCCAAGTAATCCTATCTCTTCAGAGATTGTGAACAATATTTCTATGGGAGCATGATTGAATTTTTCTTCCTGCAGTTCTTTGATAGCCCAGATGATTTGTGCAATTCCGGATTTATCATCGGAACCAAGAATCGTTGTGCCGTCACTAACAATAACACCATCCTTGATTTGAGGTTTGATGCCATTGCCCGGAACTACTGTATCGAGATGAGCACAAAACAGGATGGGTTCAATCTCTGGATTGCCTTCAAAATAGCCGTAAAGATTACCAATATTTCCACCTGTTTTATCATTAGCATTATCAAAGTATATTGTTGCTCCCATCTCTTTTAAATCGTTTGCTACACGCTCTGCCATTTGTTTCTCGTTTTTGGATTCACTATCAATAGTAATTAGAGAAATAAAATATTCTGTGATATTTTTGTACATATAACTCCTCTTTTGATCTTTTTTTTATAACCTAAACTATAGCTTCTTTCTGTCAACCGGAAAAATGTGTGGACAATTATGATAAGCAAGCTTTCCTGAGGTTAGATTAAGAAAAAGGATGCTAATATGAGAAGGATATTACCGTTTTTGATAATAATTGCATTAACCGGATGTACATCCAATACTCTGTATAAAACGCCGGGAAAAAATAATCGAAAAACGCACAAAATGTATAATAACGATAACGCTGATACATCCAAAAAAGTTGAATTTAAAGCAAAGAAAGTAACGATGATATGTTCCTATTATGGTAAAGCATTTCATGGAAAATTTACCTCTAACGGTGAGGTCTTTGATATGTACAAATTTACCTGTGCTCATAAAACGTTACCCTTTGATACACGCATCAAAATTACTAATCCCGATAATGGAAAGTCTGTGATTGTAAGAGTTAATGACAGAGGCCCCTTTGTTCCAGGGAGAGATCTTGATCTTTCCTACGGAGCAGCCAAAAAGATCGGTTTGGTGGCAGAAGGTGTTAAAGAAATGGAAACGGAGATTTTAGAATGATGAAATCAAACAATAGGTTTTTGAGAATAAATGATGAAGTAAAACAGGCTCTAGATCAAAACAAACCAATTCTAGCCATGGAATCTACCATAATATCACATGGATTACCATATCCAGAGAATATTGAAATTGCTTTAGAACTTGAGGATATGACTCGAAGAGCTGGAGTAACTCCGGCTACAATCTGTTTAGATGCAGGGAAGATCAATATAGGGATGGACAGGGAAGTTTTAGAAAAAATTGCCACAGCAAAACCGGTAGCGAAAGTTACCCGACGTAATCTCCCCAAGGTCTTGGCAGAAGGTCAAATCGGAGCAACAACAGTAGCTGCAACCATGATAGCGGCCAATTTAGCCGGGATCAACGTGTTTGCTACGGGTGGGATAGGTGGAGTCCATCGTCATGGCAATGAAAGCTTAGATATCTCGGCTGATCTTCAGGAATTTGCTAAAACACCCGTAATCGTTGTTTCCGCCGGTGTAAAAGCTATCTTGGATATCCCCAAAACGCTTGAGTATCTCGAAACAATGGGTGTCCCTGTTTTTGGATATCAGACTACAGCTTTCCCCGCTTTCTACTCCCGCCAATCAGGTTTGTCTATCCAACAAATTAATGATGTTAAAGGGATTGCGAACACCTTTTTTATCCAAAAAGAACTTGGATTTAAGAATGGGATAATCGTTGCTAATCCAATACCGGAAGCTGATGAAATCCCTTATTCTCAAATGGAAATATACATTGTTAAGGCTATCGAAGAGGCTGAAGAGAAACAGATAATTGGACCAGCTTTAACTCCATTTTTACTGAAACGAATTGTTGAATTAACCGAAGGAGCATCACTGAAAGCTAATCTTGCTTTGGTGAGAAATAATGTACGACTGGGATGTGACATTGCAAAGGAATTGATATATGCCAGCAACAATTAGAACGTACTGCCGCGTCCTGGTAAAAGTAGACTTGTATAACTTACAACTAAGTAGTAAGTAGTGAAGTAGTAGGTAGGGTGCGTTATTGGCAATTTTAGGGGAAATCTTATTTCTTTATTCTTAGCGCTTTTTGCGTCGTTGCGGTGAAAAAGGGAAATGTGAGAAGTGAAAAGTGAAATGTAGTCCGAGTGCCGCGTCCTAGAAAAAGTGGACTCATAAAACTGAAAAAAATAGGAGGAATAGT
>CAYYLA010000288.1:0-3971 GCA_964441785.1 uncultured Candidatus Cloacimonadota bacterium
CCGGAATATACCAGGTCTCGATATCCTTCATCCAATCTGGAGCAGTCCAGGCTGAGGCAATAATTCTGAGTTCACTATCATCTTGTGATTTTTTGATAGCTAAAGCTTCTTTAATCATTGGCAATAGATCAAATTTTTCATCCTCAAGATATGGGAATTCATCCTTATCAAAACCCTCCAGATCAGGGTTGATATTGAAACTGCTAAGATCAATATCATCCTTTTCCGGGGTATAAGAATACTTACCTTTTACAGTAAAGTCACAAGCAGCAATATGTGTTCTTGTTAGTGAAAAGTTAGCTCCTGATCTTCCATAGATCTTTTCCATTACATCTCTTCTCTGTTCTGCTTTCAGGTGAGCCAGAACAAAGGCAGAGGATTCTGTGAAGGATGATCCAATTCCATCAATTGTCTGCTTTATTTGATCAGGAAAGATTTTCACAGAGATTCCATCTCCCATTCCTGATTGAAAACTAACATTGGGTTGTCTATCTAATTTCTTCCCACTGGAAGAGGTGATCAATATCTCATTGGTTGAATCCAATGTAAGTAAGTTTGCATAAATAAATATCGACATCAGCAATACTAACAATACCTTCCTTAATTTTTCGGGATAATCACACATTATACAACCTGCTCTCCGGCTTCAGCTTTCTTTCGAGCTTCCAGCTTGGCACGCACTTCGTTGGCAACCTTCTCTGTAAGATCATATTTACTCATCAGCAGTATAGCAATAGATGTTCCCAGTATCGGAAAGCCTGAATAGAAAAGTCTAAGCCCGGTTATTGCATGCTCAGGTTGTGTGGCAGCAGCAGCATCAAAGCCAACAACAGACATGATTACACCGCTTAATAACCCAGCGATTGCAAAACCGAATTTTACCATCCACCAATAAATTGCACCAAATACACCCTCACGGCGCTTACCAGAATTGAGCTCATCCAAATCCATCACATCAGAGGTCATTGACATCATTAAGGTAAACAAGCTACCTATACCGAATGAGAAGAATGGAAGAGCAAAGATAAACATATAGGGTTTTCCTGGTACAAAGAGAAACCACAACAATATGTAGCCCACAATTGATATACTTTGTGATAACATGAATGCTTTTCTTTTACCCATTTTTCTAGACATACGAGCGACTATTGGAATTACCAGGAATGTTGTGACTATGGAAGCAAGACTTCCAAAAAGAGTCGGCCAAACACCTGCAGCTCCGGCATCTCCGCCAAATAAATGATAAACAATTATAAAAAAGGAGAAGGCTGCAATTGTATTAAAAGCATTAAAGATAAAAAAGGTTGATAAACATAGTTTTACGAATTGAGGTATCTTAAAGGCTTCTTTAAAGTTTGAGAATATTTCCTTTAGACTACTTCCAATTGCCTTAAAGTTTAAAGGAGCATAATCTTCATTAACTGTGGATCTACTTTTAAGAAAGATAGCGGGTACCATTGCAAACAACATACAAACAATACCAACATAAATTGCAAGAGTTCGTGTTGCTACATCTGCCGTCGGAAAGAGACTTTGTCTGTACATGATAACCCAAAACCAGGGAGCAATAACCCAAGCCCACTGACCTATCCATTGAGCCACAGCCATGATACTTGTTCTTTCATGGAAATCATTGCTCATTTCATAACCCATCGCTACATAGGGTACACTAAAAATTGTTAACCCTAGATAGAATACAAAGGATAGGAGAAGAAAATAGATAAAGTTGTAGTTTACACCATTCTCGCGATATAACTGCCACATGAAAATAAAGGCAATACCAATAATAAGGGCTCCAAGAAATACATATTGTCTTCTTCTTCCCCATTTAGACTTTGTATTATCAGATATGTAACCCATTATTGGGTCTGTTATTGCATCAAATACCCTGGGAAGGAAAAATAAAACACCCCACATCCATCCAGGGAAACCTAAATCTTGAACCAAAACCACCATGAAAATTCCTAACACTGCAGGAAACATTTGATTAGCAAACATTCCCAATCCAAAGGCAACCTTCTGGCCAAATGGGACTAAATTTCCTCTATTTGTTGAAATAGCTTCTTCTGTTTTCATAGTTTTCCCTTTATCAATTAGTTAAATAAATGTTATCAAAGAATAGTGTCCCAAAAATCATGCTACTAGCACTATCACTTGGATTCCAGAGACCAAGGTATTTTACATCTGCGAAATTGACAGCTGGGAAATGACTCATTGGAATCTCATACTTCATCCAGTTTCCGACCATTGTAGGAGTATATGCAGAAATATTTACTTCTGTATTTCCACCAGCATTATCTTCGAACTTGAGACCAAAATTAGTTAAATTCGGCATCTGACTTTTATCTATATAAATAACAAATGTTGTATATCCAGTCATATCTTGTGATCCAAAATCAAAAGCTATTCCACCCCAACCAGCACCAAGATCCGTGAAATTGGCAGAGAGAACATAAGTACCATCAACTGGAGATACCACTGTACTCATTTCATCTGGTTCTGCTGAGTTACCACTCCAATCTGCACTATTGATTATGGAGCTATAGCTAAAAGCAGGATCCATGAAAGTTTCAGAATAGATTCCTGCAGCATCTGCTGGAGGAGGATCATCTGATTCACCGGTAAGATAGATGTCATCGAAGTATAATGTGCTGAAGATGAGATTATCATTGTTATCTTTAGGATTCCATAATCCCAGGTATTTGAGATCTGAAAGATCTACAGCAGCAAAAGTACTTAAAGAGAATTCGTATTTAGCCCATTCACCTGACATTATAGGAGTGTAATCATTGATATTGACTTCATGATTTCCACCAGCATTATCTTCTAATTTAACACCAAGATAAGTAAGGTCTGGCATAGCTGATTTATTTAAACTCAGAACGAGAGTTTCCATACCGGAAATATCTCCTGAACCAAAGTCGAAAGATATTCCACCCCAACCTGCACCCAAATCTGTGAACTCAACAGCTAATACATAGGTACCATCAACAGGTGTAACTGCAGTGCTCATTTCATCAGCTGCTGCAGAGTTGCCACTCCAATCAGCACTATTTATAATAGCTGAGTAGCTAAGCATTTGATCATCATGACTCTCAGTATAAACACCAATATCTGATCCTGTTGCTTCACCTTCTACCGTTGCAGTTGCTGTGCGAACATTACCAGACCCATCTGTATATGATGCTGTGAGAGATGTACCGTTTTCTACAGCAATTGTGTTTGTATCATCATTTGTTTCGCCAAAGTTAAGATCAGCTGATCCGTTTCCAGAAGCATCAAGGTAAATTTCCAGATTTATTGTTTCTGTACCGTTACCAACCTCTACAATAACGTTGGAGTTGGCAGCAGCCTCATCACTAACAGAAACAATAGCACTTTGATCTTCTACATTGTAAACTGCAGCATTAAAACTTACAGAACTTGGAGTTGACCCTCCGCCGTTCCAATAGATATCATCAATTGCAAGACTACACTGAGTACCGTTTTCTTCTAGAATCATAAACCCATAACTCAGTAATTGCAATTCAACATTACCTTTAAGTTCAGATATAGGTATAATTACCTTACCCCATTCGCCATCTCTAACAAGCCCATAAGCTGTTTGATTAGCCGGGAAATCTACAAAGTTCTCAGTTCCTTGCGTATCATTAATACCGATTTTAAATGATACATTAGCAGGTATTTTTATCATGAATTCTAAAGTACCATTTTCAAATGTCGAGAGATCAAGAGGAGTATTAGAACTAATACCTCCACCAAACCAGCCAACACCTGTTGTTGTCCATGATATTACGTTTGATCCTTCAAATGGAGCTATTGATCCACCAGTAAGTGTACTCTCCCAAATATAAATTTCTGCATCAACACCAATTTGCAGTCCTGCATCTACCTCTGTTTCATCTGTAAAGAGTCCAAAAGTAGTAATTGGTTCTGTAGTCTCTTCTCTTTGATAAACCCTTACCCAATCA
>CAYYLA010000288.1:4000-4212 GCA_964441785.1 uncultured Candidatus Cloacimonadota bacterium
CTAAATTACCACCAACAGCAACATTGAAAATCAGGAAGAATTTACGAAGAAATTCATCCATAGTCGCAGGGTCAATAACCTTAATGAAGTATGTAATACCATCGATACGCCCAACTATTCTCTGTTCATCCCATTCAACTTCAAAAATGTGATAATCATCAGTTAAGGATTCGTTAAATTCTTTAAATGTTCCATAGGTTGCATAAGAGTCT
>CAYYLA010000289.1:0-4209 GCA_964441785.1 uncultured Candidatus Cloacimonadota bacterium
ACCGTTACTTACTACCTACTACCTACTACCTACTAATTCCTCAAGGGTTACATTATTCTATATTCTTCATTCTTCATCAATTCCATTAACCTGTAATCGTCTCTAAAGCCAATTCCATCATTTGTCTGAAGCCTGTTTGACGTTGATCTGCATCCAGGAATTGTTCTTTAATTATGTGATCACTTACTGTCAGAATAGTTAGAGCCTGGACATTGTATTTTGCTGCCAGTGTATAGATTCCTGCAGCTTCCATCTCTATAGCGAGACATCCAAAATCTGCCCATTTATGCCAATAGGTGGGATCATCATGATAGAACAAATCTGAGGTGAAAATATTGCCGGCTTTATACTTAAGTTTCCTCTCTTCTGCAATATCAGCAGCACGTTTTAACAGCTCAAAATCTGCAATTGGAGCAAAATCACATCCATTAAAACGATTTTTGTTTATACCAGAATCCGTACTAGCTCCAACTGCTAACAGAATATCCATTAATTCTATATCCTCTCTGATAGCACCGCAACTACCTATCCTGATTAATTGCTTACATCCATAAAATTCTATAAGTTCATTAACATAAATCGAGCTTGATGCTAGCCCCAGCCCGGTTGCGTGAACAGAAACGTTTACACCTTTATAGGTTCCCGTAAACCCCAATTCACCTCTTACCTCATTGTAGCAAACGGGTGATTCAAGAAAATTCTCTGCTATATATTTTGCCCGTAAAGGGTCTCCAGGTAAGAGTACTTTTTCCGCTATTACTCCCTTTGGAGCTTTTATGTGTAAACTCATTAATCCTCCCTTTTAATAAATGTTACATATACAATATTTTATTAATTGTGGAAATAAATAAGATTCAACAAATAACTTGTCTATATTTTTTTGTTTTTATTGATTGCCCTATGAAAAATCAAATAAAGAGAATTTTTAACAGAGAAGTCATTATCCTCTTTGCAGGAATGTTATTTCTATCACTTATCATCAATATAACGAGAATAGATGTTTATATCCAGAGCTTGTTTTTCTCTCAAGATGCCGGATGGATTCTGAAAAAAGCTCAACCCTGGGATTTTATCTATCATTACAGCTATGTACCTCCTCTGATTGTCAGTATTTTCTCATTTTTTTTACTTGGAAGATCTTTCATTGATATCAAAACAATTAAATATCGCAAGATTGCAGCATTTTTAGTTCTGGTTATGGCCCTTGGACCTGGACTTTTCGTTAACCTTATCCTGAAAGAGAATTGGGGTCGACCACGCCCGAGAGACATCCAAGAGTTCAATGGGAAATATGCCTATGAAGAGGTATTGACAATTGATACAGAGAGTAAGGGAAAATCGTTTCCCTGTGGTCATTGTTCAATGGGTTTCTTTACTTTTGCTTTCTTTTTCATTTTCAGAAAGAGAAAAACAAAACTAGCGATATTGTTCTTAATGCTATCCTTCGTCATGGGAGGATTAATAGGTTTTGCTCGGATTGTTCAGGGAGGTCACTTTTTCAGTGATGCGCTTTGGGCAGGATTTGTAACGTATTTTGTAACATCCACTATTTATTATATTCTTGGGTTGGATAAAAATGTCTATTATGAAACCAAAAACTTATCCAATTTCAAAAAATATCACTCCATCAATATCCTGATGTATATTTTGATGGTAGTCCTCGCTTTTCTGGTTATGCTGGCAACACCCTACAATAAAAGCAAGTTATATAGAATCAAAAAGATTGAACCATCTCAATATAACAGTATTAATGCTGAGCTTGGATTTCTTAAAACTGATCTGTTAATTCAGGGTGATTCTCTAACCACACTGGAATTTGCAGGCGAAGGATTTGGATTTCCCAAAAGCAGGATAAAGAATAATTGGGATTATGAATTAGTTGATTCGCAAATTGATCTGACCTTCAAGCAGAGAAAATCCGGTTTCTTTACTGAGCTAACGCAACATAACGATCTTGATATTGATTATTCGAAAGAAGGATTTTACGTAATCAATATTGAAAATAGTTTGATTGAGATTGATACATCCTCTTTTCCAGGGCTTGAGATAATTCTCTCAGATACTGAAACAGATGATCCTAAGTCAGTTGTTATAAATTCGGACCAAATTGTTAAGAGATCCAATAATCATTACATAATTGGAGATTCTGCGAAAATCCTTTTAACGATTAATTACACAAATTCCAAAGTCATGCTAAAATAGTAAATGTATCCAAAAAAGAAGCTTATCCAATAAAACAGATAAGCTTCTTTTTAACAATGTAAGCACTGATATTCAATATCAGATATTATAATTTTTCAATATGTTTTAACGGACGCGGAGCAGTTCCGGGAGTTATGCCATCCCCGGAGATATATCCAAGTACAGGTTTCCCTTTGGGATTACCCTCATTATCCAATCTGAAGAACTCTAATCTGATTCGTACAGGTTGATCATCCTTTATCAGCATATCATTACCTTCTTCATCAATCTCAAATGGATTATCATCAAGCCAGCCCAAACCTATTGCTGCTGTACCATCTTCTGCATTTACATTTTTACGTTTACTACCTATAAACTGTCGTTTCTCCAGGGATACATTGGGAGAATTTATACTGGATGTAACATATCCAACCGGTTTGCCATCTCTATATATTGCTCTATCTGTGACAATACCTTCGGTGATAAAGAGCACCATTCGCTTGGTAGTTCCCGAAGCAATATCTGCATCCAATGCTTCCTTACCAACAAAACTCTCTTTTGACATATCAATTGCTGCGTTGAAAAGAGGTGAATTGGTTGGAGTTGTCTTTTTTGTGTATTCACTTCCGTTCAGTGGTAAACCAAAGTTACCTGCTGATATCCTGTTCTCATCTCTTCCGCCGAGACCTACAACAAGGCCACCCAATTCAAGCGCTTTCTCTGCAATACGTTTAAATTGTGTTTCCGCTACTTCTACCGGTACATAAAGTTCCCAGCCCCAACGATTTGTATATCCTGTACGACTGATATAGTAATGCGCACCTTCATAATCAAATTCATTGAAGGTAAAGAAACGCATGTTTTTATCTGGTTTTGCTCTGTTTTTTAATATTGATGAACCGAATAATCCGGCTAAGAGTTTATAAGAATATGGACCCTGCACATCTATCTTTACAAGTTTGTCAGAGATATCTATGACATCTACATCTTCCCCATCTTTGATATAACTGAAAATGTGATCTGCATCTGATAATAATCCTTTATCAGCATCGGTAAGATCATGGCCAGCATTAATGACCAGAATAAAATTATTTTCCGCAATTTTCATAATAATCAAATCATCAAGAACTGTTCCCTTTTCAGTAAGAAGTAGCGTGTACTTGCACTGTCCAATTTTCATAGCAGCAACATTACAGGGTAAAACTCTATCTAAAAGAGTCTCAGCATCACTGCCGGTAAATTGAATCTGAGCCATATGGTCAATATTAAATACTGCCACTTTTTCAACCGCTTTTGCCTCTTCCAATACAGAGGTAAGATAATTAACAGCCATGGAATATTCACCAAAATTACTGCGTTTTATTGCTTCATAAGGGCGATTCAGCTTCTCTGCTAATAATCTTTGATACCATTCTTCTGCTGAAACAAGAGCTGTATCTCGAATTGTTTCAGGAAAATCGAATCCAATAGTTCTTCCCATAATACCACCTCAATTAAATTTCTATTTTTTGAATCAAATTTTTCTCTCTTGTTATTTTGTAAAGTTATTTTCAACTGACAGAAAAACTTGACACACTTCAACTAAATAACAGCTAATGATAATTAGATTTTGAGGACAGGTCTATGAAAGATAATTTCAGAATTTTATTTATAAGTGATGTTGTTGAAGATCAGATGTTCTTTCGTGATATGATGAAAGACTTCGAGCTTAAATGCAGTTATGATATAGCCAGCTCTATCCAATATGCTATACATCTCATTAAAACTGTGAGTCATGATATCATTATTGTCGATCTTACTGCCGATATTAGTGATGACATAGACCTGATAGAACAGATTAAGAATATACCCATAATTTTGTTAACCGAATCTGATTTTGACAGCTCCATCCTCACTCGGGATAAAACCGAATATTACTCTTTCCTCTGCAAAGACGATAATAGAAATTATCTGCGTCTGTTGCCTATTACTCTGAAAAATGCTCTTAATTTTTCAAAACTCTCACAGGAACGTATGAATCTCTACAAT
>CAYYLA010000290.1:0-4193 GCA_964441785.1 uncultured Candidatus Cloacimonadota bacterium
AGTCATGAAAAATCAGGAATTTCAGCTATTCTGCAGAATATTGGGGACGCTGTTTGGATCCAGAATTCTAAGGGTAAAATTGTCACCTATAATGATGCTTTTCAAAAACTTGTACAAGGCAAGAACGTAAAATATAATTATTTCTGGAATGTTGTTAAGGATCCTCAGTTATACAATTTAGCTGATAAAGTCTTTAAGAAACCACAAAATTCTGTAAACGAGATACAAATCCTTGAGGATTATTATCTAATCAGTGCAAGTCATTCATCAGTTAATAATGAGATACTGTTCATCGCGCACAATATTTCGGAAACCAAGAAAGTAGAAATACTTAAGAAGGATTTTGTTCTTAATGTTTCACACGAGCTTAGAACACCCTTAACAGCTATCAAAGGTTTTCTGGAAACTCTGGAACCAGAATTAAATAACGATCAACGCTATTACACCGATGTAATCAAACGTAACACAGAACGATTAATAAATATTGTAAATGATCTTCTCACATTATCAAGATTAGAGCATGATACCTCTGTGGAGTTAGAGAAAATAAATATCAGCGAATTTACCCAGCAAATAGAGAAAATTTTTATTGAGAAATTGAAAGTAAAAAATCTCAGGCTAAACATAAAGATAGAAGAAGGACTTGAGTATTTTACAGCAGATGCTTTTAAGATGGAACAAGTATTTGTCAATCTTATCGATAATGCAATAAAATACAGCGATAAAGGCAGTATATCATTGTTTATTAATCATACAAATCGACGTACAAAAATCCTTATCAGCGATACTGGGATAGGAATACCTCAACATGATTTGGGTAGAATTTTCGAGCGTTTTTACGTTGTTAACAAATCACGCACAAAGAAATACAGCAGTACAGGTCTTGGATTATCAATTGTGAAACACATAATAAATCTTCACCAGGGAACAATAGACGTAGAAAGTAAAGAGAACCAGGGTTCAACCTTTACAATCATTTTACCGGAGCCAAGTTAGATGAATCCGGATAAATTAGTAATTGATTATTATCCCCTGGTAAGAAGTGTAGCCAAAAAATACACTAATTTGGGTGTTCCTCTGGAAGATCTTGAACAAGAGGGTATGATCGGGTTACTTGAAGCTGCCAAGAATTTTGATGATAACAAGGGAGCTAAATTCTCGACCTATGCTACATATTGGATAAAAAAGAAAATCATCCAAAGCCTTGATAATGAGACTAAAAGCTCGCTACAATCGCTCGAGCTGGATGATCGGGTTATTGCATCCAACCATGAGACAGAGACAGAAGCTACAAAAGATGATTTTAAACTACCTGATGGCCTTCCAGAGCTGGAAAAGAAAGTTTTGACTCTCCACTTTAAAAAAGAATTTACACTTAAGGAAATTGCAGAAGAGTTAAATATCTCTCGTGAAAAGGCGCGACAGATAAAGGAAAAGGGATTAAGACGTCTTAGAGCTATCATGGGTGATGAATTATACTCTGAACTCAATTTGTTATAGTAAAACACAGATAAAACAAATATTAGCCAAACTGGTTTGATAAAAACAAAGACCGCCACTAAGCAAGCGATCTTTGTTTTTTTATAATAAAGTTTTTTTAGAAAGCGATTCTTAATCCACCGATAATGGTTCTACCAGCTCCGGGGAAATAGTAATTAGCCCCACTCCAATCTGGTCCGCCCCAGGGATCATAATAACCTGATGTTTCATACTCTTTATCTAGCAAGTTCTCTACGTTGAGACTTAAACTTACATCAAGATTGTTGAAGAGCTTTGTAAATGTATAAAGAGCTCTGAATCCCAATAACTGATAAGCATCAATAGTTCTATCTTCATTCTCAGTATTATCAAGATATTGTTCTCCGATATGCATCATCTTTAACGACATATTGAGGTCATCAATCACATAATCTACAGATGCACTGGCAATAATATCAGGGAAACCTGCAATTGTTTTATCTTTATAATCAACCTCAATTACATTGTAATCATCATCCCAATCATACATGATAAATTCTTCGAAATAGTTCTGGCTCCAGGCAAGATTTGTGTTAATCTTCAAGTTCCAGGGCAATAATCTTGAGGCTGATAATTCCACACCTCTGTGGATTGTTTTATCTGCATTTCCTCTGATAGGAGAACCATCTTCATCTACCCCACCATAGGAAACGATCTCATCTTCAAAGATCATATGGTAGTAATTAGCTGAGATGCTCCAGAAATCGTTTGTATAATGCATACCAAATTCTACATCAGCTAATTTTTCTTCCTTTACTTCAGGATCGCTCCATTTGATTCGTTCAATCTCTCCCTGGGAATTATAAATAGTATCAGCCTCAGCAAATAATGGTGCAACACCAAGATCATCAGGTCCCATCCAGGTATCATAAAGTTCACTATCTGTTGGTTCTCTTTGTGCTAAAGATAGATTGGTATAGAAATTGATCTCTTTATTGAGATTGTAATTCAAACCTAATCGTGGGCTGATAAAGTTGTAATCAACCTCATAGGAGTTCAAAAACTCACCAGCAAAATTTCCTGCTTCCTGTTGATCAAATTGGAAATTAATATTCTGATACTGTACATTGAGCATAAGATTTATTTTCTCATTAACCTTGTAATTCTCATTTATATAGAAAGAGATATATCGTTTCTTTCCCTCATAATTGTAATATTCAAACCCTTTGTCATAACCCTGGATTTCTTCTTCTGTTAACAACTCCTTAATCTCTCCCCAATGTTCACTGTCAAATAGGCTGATATAAGATCCAATCATAAGATTACCATCATTGTGATCCCAGTTAAATTGTCCAATCCAACCATATTGATTTTTCTCTACCAGCTTCTGTCTTATCAAATCACTTTCAAGGGAATCCGGAGTTGATGCTAATCCATATTCCCAGAGATCACGTCCATCTTTATATTGCTCATAAAATCCATCACCTCTAATATAAAATATTGAATTTTTCAGGGATGTATTTTCAGATAAAAGATAGCTATTATGCAATTCAAAATGCGGTTGGCTGAAATCATCAATCTCATTATCATAGGTTATAGGATTGTGCTGATGATTCTCTTCCAGATCTCCTTCCCATGATGCATACCAGGCTGCATGAGTTACCTCATTTCCACCGTAGAAATTGAATTCTGTAAAGGATCTAGTTCCGGTATGAGCCAGATTGAAAAAGTATGAGTGAAGTTCTGTTCCTGCATTATCTCTATATCCATCTGAGCCTAATTGAGAAAAACGAAGATTCATTTTAAGTTGTCTACCCAGATTTTGAGTAATCTTTACCCCAGTTTTATACGTTTCATAGGTTCCATAATTAGCAAACAATTCGTATCTTGTCTCTTCACTTATCTTGGAAGTATTGAGGTTAACGGAGCCACCAAATGTAGAAACACCATATAATGATGAACCTACACCTCTCTGGAATTGAATATCACTGAGGCTCTCACCAAAATCAGGCATATTGACCCAATAAACATTGTGATCTTCAGGATCATTAAGAGGTATACCATTTACCATAACCCCAATTCTCTTTTGATCAAATCCCCTGATTTTCAGATAAGAATATCCTAAACCATTACCAGCATCGGAATAGGCAAAAACATTCGGCATTTCTGACATCAGCATAGGAATATCCTGACCATAGTTGCTAATTTTTATCTCCTCTTCAGGCAAGTTCGAAAAGGTTACCGGAGTTTCTCGCTTCTTTGCTCGTGTCCCGGAGACTGTAATTCCATTAATTTCTTCAGCCTTTTTTTCTAATCCAAATGATAATGTCTTATCATTGCTTATGGTAATCTCTTTACTCATTGACTCATATCCAATCCTCATAACCCGAATTGAATAAGGTCCCTCTTTAAGGCCCTTAATCGTAAAGCTTCCATCATCATCTGTGTAAGACATTTTTGACTCATCAACAATAGAAACTGACGCTGAAATAATCGGTTCTTTAGAATCTTTATCAAACACAAAACCTTTGAACTCGATTGCCAGTACATTTGAAACTACCAGAATCAAGATAAAAATCCATACTCCTTTTTTCATTAAATCCTCCTATATTTTTTTAAAATTAATAACAAAAAAAACCATATCCCGAGTACCGGAATATGGTTTATATCATAACTCAAATTTCCCTACGCTGGCATTACCCAGATCAGGTAAAGGGTATGATCTCAACCATCTT
>CAYYLA010000291.1:0-4163 GCA_964441785.1 uncultured Candidatus Cloacimonadota bacterium
CCAAGGTTTGATTCTGGCTTCACGCCTTCAAATTGGTTCCATGCAATCAATTAAGTCAGGTGAATCAACCCCAATTGCTGATAGATTTTATGCCGGAGGTAGCAATTCTGTGCGTGGTTGGGAACGATCTGACCTGGGACCAAAAAGTGATGACAATCTACCAATGGGTGGTAATAGCTTAGCCGAAGCCAGTATTGAATTACGTTATCCCATCTGGAATATCTTATCCGGTGCTATCTTCCTTGATCTTGGTAATGTCTGGTCCGGAACATATGATCACGATATTCATCAGCTAGAATACGCTGGTGGTGCCGGTCTTAGAGTTAAAACTCCCTTAGGTCCACTCCGCTTTGATGTTGCAATCCCTCTCTCTATCTCCGATAAAGATGTTCAATTCTATCTCAATATTGGAGAATCTTTCTAATGAAGATCCCTATCAAGAGAACATTAAAGAGGATCACAATATTTGTCATCATTCTGATCGCAATCATTATACTTGGACTGCTTTTCACTCAGACCTCGATATTCAGGGATATCCTGCGTAAGAATGTTATATCACAAGTTAATAAACAGATAAATGGCGAACTCTATCTAGGGTCGTTAGAAGGCAATCTATTCAGCAACCTAACACTTAAGGATATTCACTTGGACATCCCAAGCTCTGAGCCGGAAAGGAGAAAATTCTTATCTATCAGCAAAGTTGAACTGCACTATAATTTGCGTCAAATTTTGCAAAAGCGAGTTGTTATCTCATCAATTCTTATAACAGAAGTTCTGATAAAAATGCATCAAGATGAAAGTGGCAATTGGAACGCAACTAACCTGATTCCAGCCAGTGAAAAACCAACATCAGAAGACGCACCTAACACCTGGCATATTGATTTGGAGAATCTAACACTTTTAGACCTAAGTTTAGACATCTCCGGTGATAACCTTTCGGAGCAGATTCCAACACGTGTCGCTATCTCTGAATTATTGTCGAAAGCCAGCCTGGGAGAAGATCTCACCTGGGAATTAAGTAAAACGACAGGGATGATAGAACCGCATAAAATTGAGCTTAATCTTACCAATCTTAGAGGGAATGATAAACTTGATATCCATCTGGAACAATTAGATATCATATCTCAGAAATCTGAGATTATCTTAACCGGAAATTTGAACTCAAATCCCACCAGAGCTGCCTACTTTGAATTTAGAGCCACACCTTTGGATTTTTCAGAATTACAGAACTGGTTGCCATCATTTCCCTTAGATGGAGCTCCGCATCTCTTTGCAAAAATCGCAATTCTTAATGATTCCATCTCATCAAATCTGAATCTTAGTCTCGATGATCAAACAATACATTTACTCACTCAAACAGCTGATCTCAATAAGCCACTTACCTCTAGTCTTTTCAGAGACTGGAAAGATCTTAACCTGAAGGAATGGCAGCAAAACCAACCAGTTACCAGATTAAACGGATATCTTACAGCAGAAGTTCAGGGAGAAGAATGGCCAAAAATCAATACACAACTAAGTCTTGAACTGGATGATTCAGAATACAATGCTAATAATATTGAAGAGATTTCATTAAGTCTCGATGGTTCTCCAGAGAATCTTAAGACATCTTTGATTGCCCAAAGTGAGTTAGGTAAGATTAACCTCAAGGCAGACTTAGAGGATATTCTAGCAGATTTATATTATGATGTATCCGGAGCAATATCAGATCTACGGATTGCTGAGATAATCCCCTCTCTTCCCTATGATGCAACTGTAAATTCCTCGCTAAAAGTGAGTGGAAAAGGAACTAAACCCGAAGAGCTTGAGACTGATATTTATCTGGATTTATCAGGATCAACCTTAGAGAATGAGGCATTTGATAATTTTACCTTAGAGGGTAAATACAAGAAGGGTGATTACCATCTGAAACAGATGCAAATCTACTATGATGGTGTAGATTTCTCAGCCACCGGAGCAGGAAATATCCAGGAGAATCACAATCTTGATTATTCCTTGAAGATTGATTATCTACCACAAATAGTACAGAAGATAGAACCCGAGCTAACTTTAAATGGTTTTATAAATGGGAGTTCTCACGGTAGTCTCAGGGATTTTTCTTCCCATTTATCTTTAGAACTCAATAACATCACTTATCAGGATTATCGTATTGATTCGGTTAAGGGGATTACAACAATTGATTTGATCGATCAAAATCCTCAAATTGATTTTCTGGGATCTATCAATGATATCCAACTATCCGCTGTAAAGGTTGATTCTGTCTGGATAGATACCCGTTATTCAACAGAAAAGATCATCCTAGATCTCTACCTCCACCAATCTGATACATTAGGTTTACATCTGACTGGTAATATCTTACCTCCTCCTCAAAATATTGCAAATTTCACTAGATTAGAGATACAAGCCCTGGGACAGAATTGGCGCAATATGGCCGATACATTGACTGTTTATTTTGATCCGGAGAATATCCAGCTTAATAACTTTGATTTACAGTCTAATAACCAAACCATTACAGCAGAGCTCTATTTCAATCCAAATGCTGGTTATAATTTTATCCTTGATTGTGATTCTTTGCAACTCTCTCCTTTGCAGTATCTAGATCCCAATTTTAAGACACTTACCGGGGTAATGAATCTAAATATTGATTCCAACGGATCCCTTGATAATCCTCATCTCAATGCTACCTGGCTTTTAGATGAGCTATCTTATAAAGAGATTGATATCCCCGAGGTTGAGGGAACACTTAATTTTGCTGATTCTAAAGCAGATATCCAATTGATACTAACACAGCTGGAAAAGCAGCTTCTATCGATAAATGGTTCCTTACCATTTAAAGCTGATCTCTCTGCCAATAATTTCAATGTTCCGGATAATGAGCTAATCGATATAGACATTAATCTTGCTCCCTTTGATCTCAGTAATCTCAATGAGTTCACCGATGATATCAAAGAAATCGCTGGCATTGTTAATCTCTCAGCAACTATCAGCAATACTATAAGTTATCCTATGATTAATGCTCAACTACTGATTGCTGATGCTGCCTTTATCATCCCTGAATTAGGTATTGATTATAATGATATCAATCTAAATCTTAGCGCAAAAAACAACCATTTTGTTTTGAACAATTTCATCCTGCCGGCAGGGAAAAAGGGATATTTGAAGATAAATGGATCATCAATCCTTAACTTGAAGACTTCTAAATTAGATTCCTTAGATTTGATGATTAAAGCTGATAAATGGCACGCCCTAAATAGTCGTGATTTAGATCTGAAAGTAAATTCAGAGCTAGAAATTTCGGGAAGCAGTGATTATCCCATATTTTCAGGCTATCTCAATATCTTGAGAGCACGATTATCATTACCCTATTTATTAGGTCGTGAAATAAAGAAAAAACCATTATCTACACCTTTGTTGCTGACTAAGTCTCAAAATAACGAAACTGCTGAGATAAGAGCAGCAAAATCGAAACCCGAACCTTCTCAAATACTCAAGAATCTACGAGGATCATTAGCTCTCTCTTTCCCGCAAAATATCTGGCTGAAATCCCAAGAGATGAACCTGGAACTGGGTGGAGAGATTGAGATAATTAAGAATACACCTGATTTCGTTTTTACTGGAAATATCATGGTGATCCGGGGAAATTACAATCTCTATGGTCGTAGATTTAATATCCAGAGTGGTAACCTCTATTTCCAGGGAGGAAAAGACCTTAATCCGGCTATTGACCTGGTTGCCGACTACATCTTGCGTAACGCAGCCCAACAGAAAATGATCCTCTCTGTAAAAGTAACCGGAACCCTGCAACAACCGGTATTACAGTTTTTACTGGATGATAATCCAATATCTGAAGGTGATGGAGTATCTTATATCGTCTTTGGAAAAAGCACTGCTGAACTGACCTCAGGCGAGAGAAGTCAAATCTCTAACTCAAATGAAGATAATTTAGCTACTAAAATTGTTGTACGCCAGATCGCCTCTCGTATAACCAGCGCGATTCAGAATCAACTGAACCTGGATGTGGTTGAATTTAAAGGCGACAGTAATTGGCGGGAATCTCAAATAATTGTTGGAAAATATCTTACCAATAATCTTTTCTTAAGCTATGAAAGAGGATTATCCTTTGGCAGAAATAACGAAGCCTATCCCGAAAAAATTATCCTTGAGTA
>CAYYLA010000292.1:0-4117 GCA_964441785.1 uncultured Candidatus Cloacimonadota bacterium
AAATCGATATCAAGCTCTGATGATGAGCCTTCAATTGCTTCAGGTCTTCTGCGACCAGACGCATCAGGGGTTCCTAACTGCATATTCTGGCAGACAAGTTTCCCGGCAATATAAGATTCGGGGAGTACAAGTTCTTTAAAGATAACGCCATCTTTGATAGCATTTTCCAGCTCTTCTCTATCAGCAGGCATCTCTTTGATAGTACGTCTGTACAGAATGTAAACATTCTCGGTATCAGGAAGACGTTTAGCTGCCCTGGCCGCATCCATGGCGGAATTACCACCACCGACAATTGCCACATTCTTGCCAGGTTTAAGTGTTTCGGGGGCTTTATTAAATGCCTGTAAAAATTCGATAGCACCCATCATGCGGGATTTTGCAACATCCAAACCTAAATCTCTGGATTTCCAGGCACCGATTGCTAAGATTACATGCTTGAAACCCTGTGATTGCAGTTCCAGAACATTAAAGTCTGGATCACAATTAAGCTCAAATTTTACACCCTGTTTTTCGATAAGATCGATATCAAAATCTATCGCTTCCGAGGGAATTCTGAAGTTTGGAATACCATGTCTTACCATACCACCAGGTTTGTCTGTGCTGTCAAAAATCGTGATATCAAAGCCATAACGAACCAGAAAAGCTGCAGCACTTAAACCGGCTGGACCTGCACCAATGATGGCAACTTTAACATCTTTCTCATCAATAGCCTGAGGAAGAAAATCCTTATATCCATTCTCTGCAGCAATGCGTTTAACACTTCTGATTAATACAGGATAATCATAATCGTTACGAACACACTTAAGCATGCAATTGTGTTCGCAGATATGACCAGTAATAAATGGTAATGGATTCTTGCTGTAGATTAATTCAAAGGCTTCTACATAACGTTTTTCATTAACCAGTTTGATATATTCAGGAATATCCTGGTTGATCGGACATCCAATAGTACAGGGTGCAATATAACAATTAAAAGGTGGAAGTTCACCATTAATTTTCATGGGAGCATTACTCTTGGCTTCCCTGGTAAAATCATGGCCAGTTAAGGATTTCTTGGCCAGTTTATCCAATTTCTGGATATCAATTCTGTCATCAATTGTGTCTGCTTTTTCTAACATTTCCGTTAGCTGTTTGAAGCGTGAATACCCACCGGGTTTCAGTAGATTGGTTGCCATGGTTATTGGTTTGATACCAGCTTCGTAAATCTCTGCAACGTTTTCGTAAGCTGCACCACCAGCGTAAGAAATAGGTAAAGTACCTTTGAACTCATTGCTGAGTTTGCTTGCCAGATTAATTGTCAGAGGATAAAGTGCTCTACCACTCATATACATCTCATCCGTTGGTAGCATACCCTGATCGTTGATTACAGCAAGTGTGTTGGAGAGTTTCATCCCGAATTCCAGCTTAGTTTTTTCAGCTACTTTGATAAGGGTCTTCAGCATTGCAATTGCGTCATTGTACTGCATATCATGGGTAAATGATTCTTCTTTAAGATGGATATGCTCATATCCCAGATCTTCCAGAGTGTTCTTCACATATTCATAGCCATGCAATGTTGGATTCATCTTGAGGAAGGTGTGTAGATTTTTTTCTTCCATCAGGTAGGTACAGATTTTCTCCTGATCTTCCGGAGGACAGCCATGCATGGTTGATAAGGTAATTGAATTTGAGATCTCGGTTGAGATTGAGTCAGCAAAAGTTGGATCACTAATGCCGGGAATCTTACCCGAAGAGATCATCTCCTTCAACTCAACAATGTATTCATTGAAAATCTTGTTATCTTTTGCATCGATAAGATCATTGATAAAGTTATCTATTTTTGGAGATTTTATCCCTTTCAGATCATAGCCAACACTCATATTGAACACAAATCCGGGTTCTTCTGCTTTGGATAAATTCAACATCTTCTTCAACACATGTAAGATTATCCAACCTTTAACATACTCATCATAGGCTTGTGGAACTGTCAGCTCAGTTGACCACTCGGTGTTATAACCTTCATCAGTAGCTTCAATACATGGTTTTTCTATCTCTAATTCATCCATGATTTGTACTGTTTTCAACTCCATAAAACGTCCACCTGTAAGGTACGATGTAATGATATTCTGGGTTAACTGAGTATGAGGTCCGGCAGCCGGTCCCAAAGGAGTTTCGCAGTAATGACCGAAGATTTTAAAGCCCTTTGCAGCGTCAGCTTTGTAGAATTTTGCTTCTGGAATTCCGAAGATGGTTTTCTGTTGTTTGTACTCTTCAAGCATCCAATTCATTATTTTTTCAAACGATTGAGGGCGCATTATATCACTCATAAAATCTCCTTTTTAATTTTTCTTATAAAGTGGTTTGTTTGTATTAAATCGTTGGAACATCTCAGAAGAAATATCCCAGGCTCGTTGCTTAAGATCGGCATAAGGATTCATGGTTAATTGATAATTATCTAATAAAATTCTATCATTCTTAATTACATATTGGCAACGTGCTTCGGTGATACCAAAAATAAAATGTCCCAGGAATTGTTCTGTGTTAAATGGGGTTGCAGGTTCATAGTCCAAAATTGCAATATCTGCTGCTTCACCTTCAACTATGCCTAAAGGTAGACCAAAAGCCTGTTTAAGTTTGTAGTTGTTGGATAAAAGAGCGTTCATCTCAGGATATCCAATATCTGGAGTTTTATTTAAATATTTAGTGAAAATCATTGAATTTTTAAACGCTTTCAACATGTTTGATGTCATCCCATCTGTACCGGAGGTTGTTTGAATTCCATCCTGAATAAATTGTGAGATATTACCGACATTGAGCGCATTATTCAGATTGGAATCAACAGCTTGTGCCAGGAAGATATTTTTGGATGCAAGAATTTTGCGATCATTTTCTGTTAGATTACTTCCGTGGATGATAAGAGAATTGTTTCTCAGCAAACCAAATTTTTCAAAGCGTTGGATAAGTGAAAGCTCATGTTCACTTGCACAAAGATCACCATCCATTTCACCTTCAGCTACATGAACGTGGATCGGGAAATCTTCTGTTGTGTCGGCAATCTTTTTTAAACTCTCATCACTCAATGTGAATGATGCATGCAGTCCAATCATACCCTGAACTGATTTGCCTTTCTGCTCCTTTGCAAATCTGATATTTTCATCCAGGGATTTCTGAAAAAATTCTTCACCATTTCTATCTGATAGCTCAAATGCTATTGTACCGCTGATATCATAAGCATCAAAGACGTCAGCCATGTGTGATAATGAATGATCTGTATAACCAGAGATGTGATGATCAAAGATTGTTGTTACACCGAATTTAATTGAATCTTCGGCAGCTAAGGCTGTTGAAAGAACCATGTCTTCCTGCATCAGAGAGTGATCCAGCACCCACCAGAGCTGGCGAAGATTGCCATCGAAATCCTTAAATGGAACCTCACAGGGAACACCCTTAGAGAGCGTAGAATAGATATGATGATGAGCATTCACAAAGGCTGGCATGATTACTTTGTTGGTTGCATCTATCACCTTATCTGCTTTGTCAAAATGCTTTGTAAATGATATGTTTCCATTTTCGATATAAAGAGGTTTTTTCTCTACAATAAAACTGTCATTTGTCGGGGTTACAATAAAAGCACCAATGATTTCAAAATTCATGACTTTCTCCTGTCGATCTATATTTTTTTGCTATGTAACACCAGTATTCTCTGTTTAGAAATCAAAGGAAGCCACGCCTACAAGTTTAGATAACAAAAAATTGAATAGATGCTTTTTGCTGTCAAATACTTTGTTGTTTCAGCGTTAGTTAACTGCTTTTTAACACAGAGAGACTGGACAAGGCGGGAGATAAAATATGGAATAATTTTAGATATTGGAGTAGATAGTAGGTAGGTATACTTAGAAATGAATAATGAATAATGAATAATGAATAATGAATGATGAACAATGCACTGAAACTTCCTGTAGACAATGTTTTTCCGACTAAAGTTTAGGAGTTTAGAAGTTTAGTGCTGAAGCGTTTAGGAACACAGCAGGAACTCATAGGAACTTATAGGAATTTATAGGAATTCATTGTAACTGTAATTGAAAATTGAATGAGAACTAATTATTTCTCTTAAACCTTACTAAATTAGCAATTTGTC
>CAYYLA010000293.1:0-2638 GCA_964441785.1 uncultured Candidatus Cloacimonadota bacterium
AGATAAAATCAAAGAACCATTATTACTCATTCATGGTGAAAAAGATCCCAACTCCGGCACCTATCCAATCCAGTCAGAACGCTTTTATCAGGCCCTGAAAAGCAACGGTGGCACTGTGAAACTTGTTATTCTACCCCAAGAAGGTCATGGTTATTACGCCAGAGAATCCAACCTGCATGTGTTGGCAGAAATTATTGATTGGTTCAATCGCTATGTGAGAGATAAATAATTATGCATAATTTTCCAGAAAGAAAGATCGGCCTGACACTTGGTGGTGGTGGTGCACGAGGACTTTGCCAGATTGAGTTTTTAAAGGTGTTGGACGAGTTAAATATCAAACCCTGTATGATCTCAGGATGCAGTATTGGAGCAATTATCGGAGCTTTTTATGCAGCGGGATTCTCCGCTGTTGAAATCGAACGCATTGTAGAAGAGATTAAACTGGCGGATCTGGCAAAACTCATCGATTTATCCTTCCTCAGTTTTTCCAGTTTTGTTAAGGGCAAAGGTGTAGAGAAATTCCTGAAAGCTAAATTACCAGTTGATACATTTGAGGCGTTGAACATCCCTTTAAAAGTTGTAGCAACAGATTTCTGGGGCGAACGTATGGTGGTTTTTGATTCCGGTGATCTTATCACATCCATCCGAGCCAGCATCTCTATCCCCGGCGTTTTTGAACCAATTGTTAAGGATAATATGGTGCTTATTGATGGTGGAGTCTTTAACAACCTACCCTATGAAATTATTGATGATCAGTGTGATTTTACTATTGCTATCGATGTCTCCGGTACACAATCTAAACCTGATAAACCCAAAGTACCTAATATGATGGATAATATCACTGGTACGCTACGGATAATGCAAAACTCCGTTGTTGAACATCAAATGAAAACCAATAAACCGGATATCTATATAAAACCTGAATTACTGGATTTTCATATTCTGGAATTTGAAAATGCAAAAAAGATTATGCAAAGCGTGAAAAAAGATGTTGCTCACTTCAGAAAACAATTACAACAACAATTGCTGACTCCCGAAGCAAAAGAGAAAAATTTTATCGAAAAATTTATTGATAAATTATCATAATCTAGATCGACTGATAGTAATCCTTATCCTTTAGAAAAGAACAGGAACTGCAATCACTGCTGCAACTATTACATTCCGGTTGCAGATGTTTGACATAACCCTTGCGGATTAATTGGCCAAGAATTGGCTTTATGGCTGATTCGGTCATATCAAAGTGAATACAAAGATCAGAAAGCGTAACTAATTTACGCTCCCTGATCAATTTTAATATATCTGAAACCATTATTGTATCAAAATTCTCTCTGCCAGTTCCCGAGGGATTATGTAGCGCGAATTACCCACAGCAACAACAATATTCTGATCATTAGGATCATCCTTCTGCACACTGATTAATCCACCAGCAAAAATACCCATCTCTATGGTCTTTCTATCGGGATTACAGATAATCTTGTATTTCTTCCCCAGTTCAGCCTGGTTGAGACTGGCATATTCCCTATCTCTGAAGCGATAACAACGTTCACCACATCGATGCTTACCTTTATGTCGTCTGCCAAATCCATGTCCCTTTCCAAACATCTCATCTCCTATTGATCTAACTTTAAATGCAAATCATTCTCAATTAGAATTTATGTCAAGCTAAATCACAAAAAGTTTAATCTTTTATTTGATATTGTGTAATAATTTACCTGATATCAACTCAAAAACAGTGATCAGATCTAGTTCCCATTATTTTGTTAAGATGCTGCAATTCCTTTAAATACATTAAACATTTATATTCAGGATAAAAAAGCCCGGATTTATGTACTAAAGAAAATCCGGGCTTATATATTCATTTCTCTGTTGCTTTGTCAAATTATTTGTTATCAGGTTGGATATTTTAGATTGCCTTTGCTAATTTAACACCAATCCAATGAAATATATATTTTTTCTCATTTACAACTTTCTTATTCTTCTAAGTTTGGCAATAAAGGAGTGAACGATGATCCAATTTAAAGATGGTAAATATTATTATGCTTACGAAGATATTCATGATCTGGCAAAAAAGCTGGCTTATGATATAATCTCTGACAAATGTGAAATAAATATGGTCGTTGCAATTGCAACCGGTGGATGGTTTCCAGCAAGAATCTTACGAACCTATCTTCCTAATAATGATAAAATGCCCATTCCTCTCTACTCAATTGGCTTAGTTAACTACGATAATGATGATAATCTTTTAAATGATCCTCGAATTGTTCAAAAACTCCCTGATGAAGTCGATTTATCTGATAGAAATGTCTTACTGGTTGATGAGGTTTGTGATTCTGGCGGTACCTTTATCAAAGCTAAGGAATACTTACTATCTCTAAAGCCCAAGAAGCTTTACACATCTGTTCTTCACCTGAAAGATACCAGCATTTTTACCCCAGATTTTATCGGCAAACAAGCAGGTGATGCCTGGGTCGTTTATCCCTGGGATGTTAAGTAAAATAAACTAATCTCTAATCATCATCAAAAGTAAATGGTCAGCTGTTTAACGGAAGTTGTGCGCAGCTAAAATCTGTCTGCAGAAAGCAGACGCTGGAACACGCCCATAATCCAAAACATTAACACAATCCCTGATATCTGGCTT
>CAYYLA010000293.1:2648-4065 GCA_964441785.1 uncultured Candidatus Cloacimonadota bacterium
AGCAGGTGATGCCTGGGTTGTCTATCCATGGGATGTTAAATAGAATAGACTAATCTCTCATCATCCTTAACAGTAAATGGACAGCTGTCCAGCTGAAGTTGTGGGGCCTGCTCCCATTCTGCAGAAAGCAGACGCTGGAACACGCCCATAATCCAAAAACATTAACACAATCCCTGATATCTGGCCTCAAACCATCACCTCTAATAAGTTTTTTTTCGAACATAAGTATTATCAGAAAAATCCCTACGATTCTAATCCTGTAATTTTCTGCCACTCTTAATCTCCATTTCATCTACTTATTGAGGCTAAGTAACACTAAATTATAAATATACCATCACCAAAATTAATGCTCTTTTCCCCGCTATTGAACCCAACAGCCATCATCCCTTATTTTGTTGTAGTGATTGGCAACAAAAAATAATTTGACATAAATCGTATATATGTTGTCGTCAGACACAACAAAATATTAAAGGATAGTTTATGGATGATTTTGTAGTTCAGTTAGAGTTAGCAGGATTAACACATAACGAAGCTCAAACCTATATACTTCTTCTTACACAAACGATGACTGCATCACAGATATCTCAATCCTTGGGGATAAATAGATCCAGCCTCTACTCAAACCTGAAAAATCTAGTGAAAATGGGCTTCTGTCAGGAGATTACCGGTAGTGTTACCCATTATAAAGCGATAGAAACTCGCTTTTACCGGTACAATTGAGAAAATGAAAGCTGATTTGCAAGCAATAGAAACACTTTCAGAAAAGCTCAATGAGATCTATAAAGAGCATGATGAAAAATCACATCCTGATCAGATTAAAATATTGCACTCACCTGCCAGTATAATCGATACCCTGCAAAAACTAGAGCTAAAAACCAATGAAGAAGTTTTAGCTTTCAGTAAACCACCCTATATGATGAATGTTGATGATTTCGATACTTTAAATCCAGCTCAGAAAGTTTCTGCTGATACAGGTGTAAAATATCGATCTGTTCATCAAAGCGAACCTGATAATATCGAGCGCTTTATCGCTCGGATGGAATATTTTACTAGTATTGGTGAGGAGATTCGTATTGCTGATGAATTACCTCTTAAACTCTTTATTTTCGATCGCGAAACTGTTGTATTTACTTTAGAAAGCGATAAGGAAAAAATTCCAAATCAAACCTTTACCGCATTTGAAAATGGTGGTTTAGCTCTTACCTTTACCCAGATCTTTGACAGCTATTGGAAAAAAGCTACTCCACTAAAAGATTATATTGAAAAACATAAAAAAATCCGTTAGGAGGGATTAATGAAAAAAATATTTATTGTTCTAATTTTTCTTTCTTCTATCATGTTAAGCGCAATCACAATACCTGCAGGAGACGTTAGTGGTACCTGGACTACCGCTGATAATCCATACTACATCGATGGA
>CAYYLA010000294.1:0-3997 GCA_964441785.1 uncultured Candidatus Cloacimonadota bacterium
GAATAAAAAAAAGAGCAGTATTTCTACTGCTCTTAATATAGATTTTAACGAACAATTTCTATAAGTCGGCAAAAGGACTATCGTTGAAATCGTTTGTTTTCTGTTTTTTGTATTTACGCCAGTTATCATTATCTCTTTCTTCAACAACAGCATTTTCAGGCATATTAGTTGGTTCAAGAGATATACGTTTTTTATTAATATCAATATCGGCAACTTTAACGGTAAATTCTTCACCAATGTTTGATCTATCGATCTTCACACCTGCGAGTTTCATTTTTGAGTTGGGCATTAAACCAACCACACCATCTTTGATTTTGATAAATGTTCCAAAGTTTGCAACATTTTCGATCACACCAGTTACAACATCATCTTCATTTACAAATTCATGAATTGCATCCCATGGATCTGGTTGAAGTGCTTTTAATGAAAGAGAGATTTTTTTTGCTTCTTTATTAACTTTAAGAACCTGAACCTCAATCATTTCACCTTCTGTTAACACTTCGGATGGATGATTAATTCTGCGTCCCTGAGCCATTTCGGAGATTGGTACCAAACCTTCAACACCAGGTTTGATTTCTACAAATGATCCGAAAGGAAGATTTCTGAGTACACGACAATTTACGATGTCGCCTTCATTGAGTTCACGTACTACAATATCAAATGGGTCTTCTAATAATGCTTTGATACTGAGAGATATTTTATCGCCATTAAGTTTTATAATTTTTGTTTCGATTTCATCACCGATAGAAACTACTTCTGAAGGAGATTCAACACGAGCCCATGATAATTCGCTGATATGAAGTAATCCTTCAATCCCACCAAGATTAACAAACGCACCAAAATTTGTAAGTCTTGTTACTTTACCCTGAACTACAGAGCCTAATTCCAGTTGTGCAAGTGTTTCTTTTTTGATTCTATCAGCTTCTTCCTGTAGTAACACTTTTCTTGATACAACAATATCTCTACCATTATCTTTAAAATCGATAATTTTGAAATCGTAACTGCTGCCAATATACTCTTTAACATCTACGACTTTTTTATAATCAATATGTGTTTTTGGACAGAAAGCTCTTACATTAGAGATATTTACAATAAATCCGCCTTTAGTAAAAGCATTCACTTTACCATTAACAGGGATTTCCTGTTCAAAAGCTTCCTGGAGAACACGCTTGTTAACTGAAACGAGGCTTTTTGCGATAAATGTTTCTGTTTCAGTATATTTTACAACATATCCTTTCAAATTCTGGCCAACTTCAATTGTCAGATTTCCATTTTTATCAACATAATCTGCTTTTTCGGCATAAGCATCACGTTTTCCGCCGAGAGTAATAAATATATATGAATCGGTTATTTTTATAACCTGACCTTCAACTTCATCACCAACTTCTAGATCTTTGATGTTACCTAGAGATTCTTCAAGAAGATTCTCAAATTGATCATTTTCTGATTGTTCACTTTCTTCGGTTGCTTCTGCTACTTCTTCTGTTTCTTCAGCTGTTTCAACAACTTCTTCTTTATTTTCGATTGTTTCTGTATTTTCCTGAACATCCTTCTGTTCTTCGATAGCTACATTTTCTTTTTCCTGGATTTCAACTTTTTCGTTATTTTCCATATTTACTCCCGGGTTACGTTTTTTTATATGTCAAAAAGAATAGCATGGTTACTTTGTCCAGATATATTTTGATTTAATAGATAAAGGCTTAAGTATCAATAAATTAGGAAGATGGAAAGACGGTTAACAGTTAACAGTTGACAGTTAACCGTTGACGGTTGACTTAAAGATTACCACGAAGATGCTAAGGCACTAAAAGACACAAATATTTTCTACGTGTCAGAGAGGGAAGTAAGTTTTTAAATTGCCTTTACAATGAATTCCTATGAGTTCCATTATTTCCTACAAATTCCAACGAATTCCTATAAATCCCTAAAAGATCCTCAAGGATTATTTTTCACACTATTCATCATTCATTTTTCATTATTTTTTCAATCGAATTCCCAATAATCACATCTACCTACTACCTACTACTTACTCCTTTGATGTCAGTTTTACCAGTCCACTTTTTCTAGGATGCGGCATCACTTTTCCCTTCTCACTTCTCACCTTTCCCATTTCCCTTTTGCTTAAATTTATGTTTTCAACTTCTTCTTTTCTGCAGCTGGGAAGAGAACATTATTGAGGATCAATCGATAACCTGGGGAATTTTTATGAAGTTCCAGAACTGTTTCAGGATCACCAATACGATGCTGATAATCCTCGGGATCATGTCCACCGTAGAAAGTAAATGTGCCTTTTCCAATATTACCGTGAATATATTTCACTTCATCTGCACCGGGTGTTTCACCCAGAATTATAACAGATTCCTTCAGGAACTCTTTTTTGAATGATGTTGTCTGTCCCAGGAAACCATTGATTATATTGGTGTGACATTGTGTGAGCATGGTTGGAACCGGATCATATTTTGCAGAGAAATCGAAGAGTGAAAAATAGTCTGCTTCTGCACCTCTAATTCTTGCATAATCACTGGCATCGATGCTGGAGAATTCATATTGAAAGGGATTAGTAATGAGTGAGAAATCTTTAAAAGCGTAGGTTTTAGTAAAATCCAGTTTGGATACATAATTGGGATCAATTCCATCGCCATCAAAGACCTGATCACAGATATCTACACGATCAGTAGCAATAGCAATATCGTAGGTATCGGTAGCTGCACACATTGCAAAAAGAAAACCACCATTGCGTACATATTGATCAATCTTATTAACAACGGCGTGTTTCAATTGCCAGACTTTGCTATATCCCAATGTTGCGGCAAGTTCTTCATTTGTCTGAACATCCTGTTGATACCAGGCAGTATTTCTGAAACTGGAATAGAATTTTCCATACTGACCCGTGAAATCTTCATGATGCAGATGAAGCCAGTCATATTCATCTAATTTTCCAGCCAGAACTTCCTCATCCCAAAGTGTATCGTATTCAATCTCTGCATAGGTAAGCACCAAAGTAACAGCATCATCCCATGGTTGTTTATTGGGTGGCGTATAAACCGCGATTTTGGGTTCTTTTTCAAGCACTATTGCATCCATATTGGATGCATCAATCTCCGCCATAATGTCGGCAACCATGCTACCATTAATCTGTTCGAAAACAACACCACGTAGATTACACAAATTCTCAATTTGATAGGAATCCGGGATAATCCATGATCCGCCACGATAATTAAGAAGCCATTGAACTGTCATCTCTTGTTGCACCGCTTTAAATGCTATGCCATATGCTTTGAGATGATTTGTTTGAGCTATATCCATGGGAATCAAAATTTCCGCCGACAATGTACCTATCAAAACAAATATAATTAGTATAACTATTTTATATAATTTCTGCATTTCCTACCCCTATAATAAATCAGAGAATATCGCATCCGAAACAAAATAAGCCTCCGGAGTTAACGATAGATAACCCTTATTGATTTTCAGCAGTTTTAAATCAAGATATTTCCTGATTGCTCTACCAAAATATTCATATATATCTTCACCAAATCTATCCTCAAATTCCGCAAGCTTTATACCCTCTGTTTTCCTTAAACCAAGAAAAACAAATTCCTGCTTATGGGTCAAATCAGAGATTTTTTCCTTTTCCCTAAACAATGTTTTATTACTCATAATATCCCGACAATATTGATCTAAAGAAGGTTTATTTGTATAGCGAAATCCCTCTAAATAACCAGAAGCTGCCGGGCCAAATCCGAGGTAGTATTTATCACTCCAATAGGCCAGATTATGTTTGGATTGATAACCCGTTTTAGCAAAGTTTGACAATTCATATTGTTCATAATCACATCCTTTCAACCGTCCTATGATATAATGGTACATCTCCGAAATAGCGTTATCCTCAGGGAGTTCATCTATTTGCTTATAAAGAGGTACATCCTTTTCAAGGCTAAGGCAATAGATAGAGATATGGGTTGGATCCATTTTGATCATCATATCCAAATCATAA
>CAYYLA010000295.1:0-3987 GCA_964441785.1 uncultured Candidatus Cloacimonadota bacterium
TTTGGGTTGTTCTATCCCAAAATTACGGGCCATTTTTACTGCATAATTTGTCATTGCAATCTTCTGATTGATATCAGGAAATGGTAAAACAGCCGTATCACTTACAAACAGTAATTTATCATAAGCTGGAATATCCAAAGCACAGACATAACTCATGACGGTTTTAGGTGGAAGCAACCCGTTGTTTTTATCCAACACTGCTCTAAGAAATTTGTCTGTTCCGATTAGACCCTTCATAAGGATATCTGCTTCATCCTCTTTTACCATGCGTACAGCTTCTTTTACGGCTGCCTGGTCATCTGGGATATCAACTATTGAATAATAATCAGGATCAATCGCTTCGTTAGTGCATAGTTCTTTGATTCTGGTTGCTGATCCAATCATTACTGCTTTGATAAAACCGGATTTAATTGCTTCTGCAATAGCCCCAATTGTGTTTGGATCTTCGGCCTTGGCCACTGCAATTTTATAGGGTTGATTGCCCGATTTTACATGGTCGACCATTTGGTCCAGTGATCGTATTGGTTGCATGCTAAACCTATGCTGAAAGAGCTGCTAAAGCGATTGAATAGAGTTTAGTCTGTTCAGAATCACCACGAGATGACAGGATTGCGGGGCATTTTGCGCCGACAACGATAGCTGCTAATTCTGATTTACAAAGTTTAGTCGCTGTTTTGTAGAAAACATTTCCTGCTTCGATGTTAGACCAGAGGATACAGTCTGCATCACCGGCAACCGGGCTATCAAATTTTTTGATATCGGCTGCTTCTTTATCTACAGCAAGGTCAAAACCCATAGGTCCGTCTACTACAGCACCTTTGATCTGGTTACGGTCAGCCATTTTTGAGATGATAGCAGCATCAACAGTTTGAGGAATTTTTGGATTGGTTTTTTCACTTAAGCAAACCAGAGCAACCTTAGGATTTTCGATATCAAGATTATGTGCTGTTTTGATAAGATAGTTTGTGATAGCAATTTTCTGTTTGATATCAGGTTGAGGAATAACAGCAACATCACTGGTAATCAATAATTTGTGGTAGGTTGGTACTTCAAAAACAGAGATATGAGAGAGGATAGCTCTTGGAGGTAAAAGTCCATCATCTTTGTTTAAGATTGCTCTCATATAGTTGTCACTGCTGATAAGACCTTTCATTATCATATTGCCTTTACCATCGTTAATAAGGCTAACAGCTTTTCGCCCGGCTTTGATTTCATTAGGTTCGTGTACGATTTCGAATTTTGATATATCGATACCTTCTTCTTTACAAACCTTTTCCACTACCTCTTTATCTGCTACGATTATGGCATCAATGAATCCATAATCTACAGCTCTGCTAACTGCGCCAAGGGAGTGTGAATCCTGCCCGTAAGCTACCACTAATTTTTTCTTTTCCTTTGAGTTTGCTAATTCAATTAACTGATTTAACTTTGTTACAGCCATTAATTCCTCCATTATTTATTTATTTAATTTATAACAAAAATTTTTGCACACTTTGCAGTGTCAAGCAAATCTAACCTTAATGAATCTTTATATATTCTGCCAATCCATTTTTAAAAATGTGCATAGCTTTTTTCAGGGAATCTTCATTGAGAATATAGGCAATACGAACCTCATCTTCACCTAAACCCGGGGTTGCATAGAAACCAGCTGCCGGGGCAAGCATGACAGTTTCATTGTTCATGCTGTAGCTGGTAAGCATCCATTTTACAAAATCTTCTGCATTCTTAACCGGAAGTTTAGCGATTATATAAAAAGCTCCCTTTGGTTTGCGGCAAATGACATCGTCAATCTCTTCTAAAGCACAGAACACGATATCTCTACGTTTCTGATATTCTGTTAAAACACTTTTGAAATAATCCTCCTCAATATCGATAGCTGCATTTGCTGCAAGTTGATCGATGGTAGGAGGGCAGAGACGAGCCTGGGCAAATTTGATAGCTGATTCAATTAAGGCTTTGTTCTTTGAAACAAGACACCCAATACGTGCTCCACAGGCACTGTAACGCTTCGAGATACTGTCTACCATTATTGCTTTATCTTCAATTCCTTCGATATGCATAATACTTCTATGTGTGTCTCCACCATAAACAAATTCACGATAGACCTCGTCAGAAATAATGTAAAGATCATTTTCTTTAGCTATATCAGCTATGCGTTTGAGATCAGATTCAGGGTATACGGATCCGGTTGGATTGCCTGGATTACATAACATAATAGCTTTTGTTTTGTCTGTGATTTTTTCTTTGATCACATCATTGTCTGGTAATTTGAATCCATCTTCTGCATAGGTAGTTAAAGGTATAATTTTGATTCCTGCGATGGTTGCAAATCCATTATAATTTGTGTAAAAAGGTTCCGGGATAATGATTTCATCACCTGGGTTACAGGTGGTAAGCATAGCGAAAATAATCGCTTCTGAACCTGCGGTTGTTACAATAATATCATCATCATTAAGATTGATGTTGTGTTTTTTATAATATCTAACCAGATTTTTTCTGTAAAGGTCGAGTCCCTGTGAAGGCCCGTAAGCCAGTACTTTCTCATCATACTCACGATAGACATCAAGCATCTCTTTGGGTGTTTCGATGTCTGGTTGTCCAATATTCAAATGGTATACATGGATACCTTTAGCTTTAGTTGCATCTGCAATGGGTTTTAATTTTCTGATTGGAGATGCCTGGATTTCTGAAGCTCTTTTTGATAACGTCATAATAACCTCACCTGATTTTATTTGTAATATCTTGTTCTTTCATAATTAATTCTAATTTTTCTATAGCATTGGATATCTCATCCTTTGATTCAATGTACATTGGTTTGCTGTAAGAGATATTGATTCGTGCAAATGGCAACGGTAATCTGAATCGATCCCAGGAATTGAAAACTATCGCTTTATCAACATCAACAGATACCATGGAAACAGGGATCTTGCTGAGATAAGCAAGGGTTGGTAATCCTTCTTTGATCTTCTCGGCTGGTCCCTTTGGTCCGTCGGGACTTATAGCAAGGACATTGCTGCTGCGAGAGCGAATAAATGATCTTGCCGCTTTCGCCCCATGCCGAGTTGATGAGCCGCGAATTGTTTTGTATCCAAACGCTCTGCTGGGACCTGCTATTAACTCTCCATCCTTTGATGATGAAATCAGGACAGTGATTTTTTCAAATTTCCTTCTAAATAATAATGGTATGAGATTTCTATGCCAAAAGGCAAAAATTACCGGTTGTTCAGGAACCTCTGTGAGCTCTCTGTAGCGATATGTAGATCCAAGTGCAAAGACAAAAGCAAAGGCTAAATACTTTTCCAGTAAAAACAGAATTTTTTCCCAAAAACTTAGTCTGTCTCGTTTATGCGTTTTCATTGATGAGATTCTCTACAATACTGGCAGTTGACGATCCGGCTGGCTTCTTGCCAAGTAGATCATGCAGATTCTGTAATGATTCTTTAAAATGGCTGTAATAATCGTCATCCTTAAGTAATCGTTTTATCTCCCGATTGATGATATTGTGATTGGCCTTTCCCTGAATTAATTCCGGTGCAAGATCGCTGTCCAATATGATATTTGGCAAACCGATTCGTTTTATCTTAACAATGCGCTTTCCAATTTGATAGGAAACAGGGCTTGCTTTATAAACAATGATAAAAGGTGTGCCAATATAGGCTGTTTCCAGAGTAGCTGTACCCGATGTTGCAACAACAACCTTGGAGTATTTCATCAGCGCATAGTTGTCGGATTCAATTATTATCGGTTTTACCGCGGGAAATTGTTTGTTGATTTTCCGAAATAGGTCGGAACTTATACTATCTGTCTTTGATAAAATAAACTCATATTTATCGGTTGGATAGTAGGACATACATTTAAGATATTGAGGAAGAATTCTCTTCACTTCAGTATCTCTGCTGCCTGGCAAAAATCCTAACCAGGTTTTGTTGATATCAAGGTCGTATTTTGCTGCAAATTCATCTCTGGATAAATCAACCTTAATCTCTT
>CAYYLA010000296.1:0-3958 GCA_964441785.1 uncultured Candidatus Cloacimonadota bacterium
CTATTTATCTTTTCTTTCATTCTGAAAAACATACAGAATTCACTATCTCATTAGGAGGGCACCTTTTGCAACATAAGTAATCTTTTGTTGCAGCTGTGGATTTGTTACTTTTCTTCCACTAAAGAGTGGAGCTGATTGTTATGACTTTTTTAACAGAGATCAAACCCTTTTGTCGAGTATTGACAGCAAAATACTTGACACTTTATTAATCATGAAGAATTTGGGAAGTATGAAAATATCAAAAAAAATCAAAGAGAAAATTGCAAAGCTGAAACCTGGTTGCACTTTCAATTATCAGCAACTAGATTTGCTACCGGAAGAGTATTCAGCTGGAGCAAAAGCAATCGAACGATTGGTTAAAGAAGGTGTTATAAAGAGACTATCAACAGGAATTTTCTTTATTCCTAAGAAGTCAATTTTCGGTGAATTGAAACCAAGTGATGAAGAATTAATTAAACCTTACTTATTCAATAAAAACGGAGTTCGAATTGCCTACATAACAGGATTATCATTCTATAATAGTATTGGCTTAACTACTCAGGTTCCACGAGTTATAAAAATAGCTAGTCGAGATAAAAGAATCTATATTTCTACAAAAAATGTTAAAGCAACGCCAGTTAAAAGTTATGCTGATGTTACTGAAGCTAATTACAATTTATTACAGATATTAGATGCATTAAAGGATTTCAAATCTATCCAAGACTTAAACATAGATTCAGCCATTATAGTGTTAAAAACAGTTATCTCAGAATTAAATTTTGAAAAAAAACAAGAAATTATAAAACTTGCTACTTATTATCCACCTAGAGTTATTGCACTACTAGGAGCTTTAATGGAAGAAATTGATATTAATATTGATACAAATCTTTTAAAAGATAATCTAAATCCCTTAACAAAATATAAATTAGGGATAAGTTCTTCAATTTTGCCAAGTGTAACAAACTGGAGCATTAAATGAACTTGCATAAAAATAATGAGCTATTTAAAGAAGCAGTTACAGCTACAGCTCAGAAATTCAATATCCCAGAGATTTACGTAGAGAAGGACTACTGGATTACGCTTGCTTTAAAGCTTATATTCCAAAGTGATGTTGGAAAAGAAATTATATTCAAGGGTGGTACTGCCTTAGTAAAATGTAACAAAATGATTAGCAGATTTTCAGAGGATATTGATTTAGTAATGTTGCGAAGACCTAAGGATAGCAATAATCAGTTAAAATCCAGATTAAAGCAAACAACGAATTGTATTAACGAAGTAATGCCTGAGATCTTAATTTCTGGGATTACTAACAAAAAAGGAATGATACGTAAGACTGCTCATACTTTTAATAAAATTTTTGAAGGCCAATTTGGCCAAGTTCGTAATCACATAATTCTCGAAGCAACTTGGCTTGGTAATTACGAGCCTTATCAAAAGGGATATGTAAGTTCGCTAATTTATGAAACATTTCAAGCTAATAATCTAACTGAGTCTATACTTAAATTCGATTTATCCCCCTTTGAAGTGCAAGTATTAAGTCCTAAAAGAACATTTTGCGAAAAGATAATGAGCCTAGTCAGGTTTTCTTTTACTAAACATCCTGTAACTGACTTAAAAAATAAAATCCGGCATATTTATGATATTCATATGATGCTCAGTAATGATGAAATTAAATCATTCTATAAATCAGAGGAATTTCACAAGTTGCTGTTAATAGTTGCGAAAGATGATGTTCTTAGCTTTAAAAACAATAATTCTTGGCTAGCAAATCATCCAGCAACAGCGATGATATTTGAAAATACAGTAGAGATTTGGGATAGAATTAAGCAGTCATATTTTGGTGATTTCAAAGACTTAGTTTTTGGTTATTTCCCAACTGAAGAAGAAATATTGAAAACATTAAATAATCTATCAACTAATCTCAAAATAATTGAATGGGATATAAAAATTAAGAAGTCATAACAAACAGCTCCCCGCTTTGAGATAAGACCATTTCCCAGCATTATAAATCAACTACTGTGCATAAAAAAAAGCCCTACTTGAAAATAGCAGGGCTTTCGTTTCAATATCACACTCAACAAGTAGTTTTTGCAAGCTATTTCATTGAAATTAAACAAGTTTCTAAATTACTTTCAAATTACTTTTTTTTAGCTGAAGTAACCTGGTAATTTATCTTTGCGAAGGACAAAAAACTGAAAACACTCAATGCTAAGAAAACACTGGACACTTTTCTACACTAATATTAGGGTATTTGTAAACGGCAGTTAAAAATGGTACAATTTCTCCATCAATGAAATAAATTTAGCTTTACTATTTAATGGATTTTCATAATAATCGCATAATCTCTATACATAACAATGATTTAAGAGGAAATATTGATAAATCAAGCTATTTATAATCCTATATGTTACAGAAAAAAATTGTCTATCTCCGGCAAGTACATTATATTGTACTTATTGGAGGTAATATGGTGAAGACTCATTTACAGTTGATGCAGGAGTTGAAGGATTATAACTCCCCTAAGGCAAAGATCACCAGAATGATTAAGAATAAGGAAATCATCCAGTTGAAGAGAGGTTTTTTTTTAGATAAGGATGATAAAGATTATTCTCTTTTCAGCCTTTCTTCACTGATTTATGGTCCTTCTTATGTTTCTTTTCAAAGTGCCCTATCTCATTATGGTTTGATCCCTGAGAGAACAGCCTCCGTCACTTGTGCTTCTTTTAATAAGAACAAGAACAAGTATTTTGATACATCAATTGGCAGCTTTTTATATTACTATATCCCAGCCAGAGTTTATCCTTATGAAACATTGATCAGAGCAGAAAATGATCAGAATTTTCTTATCGCCAGCCCGGAAAAAGCCCTCTGCGATATGATATATAAAGTAAAGAATTTTGAAACACTGGATCAGATCACAGAGTTAATTTATGATGACTGGCGCATTGAACCTGATGATCTGAGAAATCTGGACAAAACAGCTTTCAGTTTTTTACTTCCATTATATGAAAACCGCACCTGCAATCTTTTTTGGGATTGGCTGAGGAGGAGGTTTTATGCCAAGTGCAATTGAATCGATGTTTAAGAAATATGATCCCAGGAGTACTCAACAATATAAGAGGGTCCTGCATGAAATAATCCAGGAAATTGCTTTGCTTGGACTGTTTCGTTCCGGTTTTTTCAGCAAAGCTGCTTTCTATGGCGGCACTGCTTTGCGTATCTTTTATGGTCTCGACCGCTTCTCGGAAGATCTCGATTTCAGTTTACTAAACCCAGATCCAAATTTTGAATTTAGAAATTACACTAAATATGTTCAGGAAGAACTTGGTGCTTATGGTTTTAAGATGAACGTTGAAGAAAAAAAGAAAAAAACTGATATGGCAGTCAGATCAGCTTTTATCAAGGGCAACACCATAATAAATTTCATGAAGATAGAATCAATCTCACTTCCGGTTAAAGGGATAAATGAAAATGAAAAACTAAAAATCAAATTGGAAATTGATACGGATCCTCCTCCAGGAGCTGAATATGAGGTAAAATATCAATTGGATCCTATACCGTATTCAGTGAAATTATTTTCACTCCCCTCCTTATTTGCAGGGAAAGTGCATGCTGTTCTTTGCCGGAGCTGGAAAAACCGGGTAAAAGGAAGAGATTTTTATGATTATCTCTGGTATCTCTCGAATAATGTGGAATTGGATCTTGATCATCTTGCCAACCGTATGAAACAGACTGGACATCTGAATGAGAGTGAAGAGCTGAGTAAAAGTAAGCTTAAACGAAAACTTGAAGATAGATTTTCAACAATCGATTTCCAGCAAGCGAGAAATGATGTGCTTCCCTTTATCAGCAATCCCAGGAAGCTGCAGTTATGGTCAGAAGATTTTTTTAATTCTCTGACTCGGGATAAGTTGATTATCAGATCAAAGGAATAACTGAGAGGTGATATTGATATCGTCCCCCATTGTCACAATAACCC
>CAYYLA010000297.1:0-3922 GCA_964441785.1 uncultured Candidatus Cloacimonadota bacterium
TCCCTCCTGAGTTTGAGGCTGATCTGCTGGCACTTAATCTTCCACGGCTGAACAGGGACTGGGTAGAGTATCATTCTGTTGTGGTTGATGAAGATATCAATTTTGATTATGTTGTCAGTGTGAATATAAGGCAGATAGGGGTCTCTCCTGATAATACCTTCCAGCGTGACACCCTGATAAAAAAGGAGATTGAGGATGGGTTTCAGTATGTGCTTGATGCAAAAGGCAATGTAATGAAAGATACTCTTGGCAATGATCTTAAAGTGCCAAAATACAGGGCCGTGCAGTGCGCCCTTATTGAGTCGGTGCAGAGTAAGGAATGCAGGATTGATGGTGATGTAGAGATAATGGCAGTTAATCCGGCTCAGGTTTTTAAAAAGGATCCTCTCACAGCACACTCCTTCTTTGAACATATCTCTGCTCGCGCGATTGGTGATATTGAAGCGCTTACTCCTGCACAGAAAGCAACTACTAACAGTCAGCCTGCACCTTTCCCCTCAGATCTGGAGATGGTGATACGGTGTACCGAAGCACTCAAGGCAGGAATCCGTACTGCCATGGAACAGAACAAGAGATTTATTCAATCCATGGTTATTGGATCAAGAATGCATGGGAATATTCTCTCAGCTGCTATGGGAACACCTTTCATTAATATTAATCTCGATATTCGCGGAGAAAGTTTTACTGATACCTTCAGACTTTATAAATGGAATATTAATTTCAACGATGAACACCTTGTCAAACACCTCATAAATTGCATTGAAATAGTTGAGAATGGTGATTTATCAGCATTCAATGAGTTTATTAAGAAAAAACGAGAGCTGAGGACTGTATATCAGAGCGTGATGTGTAAATGTGCTGAAGAGATCAAGGCAAGGATTAATGAGGCGTAGTAGAATCTATCTTACGGGGTTTAAAAAAAGAATAGAAAATTTCAGGTTCAGGACATCTGATAAACTCCTGATAATTCAGTACAACGCTCTTGGTGATGCTACATTGATGATCCAATATGCTATTAAGATGAAACAGATGGGTTATTACTTTGATATCCTATGTTATAAAGGACTTCTTCCTTTGTGGAGATATTTCTTCCCTGATCATAATATTGAAGAACTCCAGGGGAAAAATTGGAATGTTAAATATCTTAAAAAGCATTATAGCTATTTTCTGAATCAATCCTATAAATCAATAATCTGTTATAGCTCTAATACCTATTCGCTGTATCTTGCTACACTATGCAAACATAGAAGAATTATAACAATGACAGATTTTGGTAGTATAAAGCTATCCCTTTTGCTCTTCTCAAGGTTCTACATGGCAAAACGAAATGAGCATTTTACCACAAGGATAAAACATATGCTTTTGCTTGCTAAAATTGAGATCAAAGAAGAAAAAAAGAGAAATCTTGATACTGAGGGAGATTATGTTCTTCTTCATCCGGGTGCTAAGTGGGCGATGCGACGCTGGAATCCAAAAAAATATCTACAACTTGCTTACAAGATAATCTTAAATGGATATGAATGCGCTGTTTTACTACATGAATCCGAAATAGATCTGATAGAATTTTTCCGGAAAAAAAGTAATCACAAAGCCATCTCTTTGATTATTACAAAAGATATTGAGGATCTTATCGTTGCTGTTAACGACTGTTTTTTATTTGTTGGAAATGATTCAGGACCGGCTCATTTGGCTAATTTAATGACAAAACCTACAATTTGCATTTGGGGCCCTGGTGATCTTCATAGGATTAGACCTATCGGTGACAATGTGAGCCTGCTTTATACCGAAATGGATTGTAGGCCCTGTGATCAGTATAGTAGTGATATTCCATGCAAAGGACGCAACGATTGCCTGGAATCCATTGCTGTAAATAAGGTATATAATAAAGTTAATGAAACATTTCGTAATCAGGGAATGTTTGATTTGTAATCATTACAATTGTGGAATTATTATTAATAAATTGACAGATTTTTTCACACTATATAATTTTACTTAAGTATTAATTTTACTAGATCAGAAAGGGGAGAAGCTATGGAAGAGAAACCAGCAGTTGGCTGTGCCCGACCTACAGGAGGGCCTGTGGGGGAAGAGACTAAAAAAGAAGAAGTACAAGAAGAGAAAAAAGTGGAGGTAAGATCAATGATTATGGTTGGACAAAAAGCACCTGATTTTACAGCTCCAGCTTATCACAAAGGTGAATTTACAAGTGTTAAATTATCAGATTATCTGGGTAAATGGGTCGTCTTATGTTTTTATCCCGGTGATTTCACTTTTGTTTGAGCTACAGAAGTATCTGCAGTTGCAGATAAGTATCCTGAGTTCCAGAAGCTGGGTGTAGAAGTATTATCAGTGAGTGTTGACAGTATGTTTGTACACAAGATGTGGAATGACAATGAATTATCAAAAATGGTAGACGGTGGCGTACCCTTCCCAATGTTATCAGATGGTGGTGGTAAGGTAGGAGCTGTTTATGGCGTTTATGATGAAAATGCAGGCGTAGAGACACGTGGAAGATTTTTGATTGATCCAGATGGTATTATTCAGGGATTTGAAGTGTTAACACCACCAGTTGGAAGAAATGTCAGTGAAACATTACGCCAGATTCAGGCTTTCCAATTAGTAAGAAAAGCCAAAGGTGCAGAGGCTACACCTTCTGGATGGAAACCAGGCAAGAAGACATTAAAACCAGGTCCTCATCTGGTGGGAAATGTTTGGAAAGAGTGGAAAACTGAAGAAGCTTTTGATTAAAAAGTGTTTTAGGTAAGAATAGAATAATAAGAATAAGAGGTGCATTTTTTTGCACCTCTTTTTTATTATACAATCAGATTTTTAATTAAATGGATTAGGATATTGATAGATACGCCACGGTGGTGGGGGCATATCTTCAGGTCCAATAAAAAAAATAGATTCTGGGCCAAAGAGAAAACTATTCCCAGTTACCTCAATAGCTTCTACCCAGTAATAATATTCCGTCTCAGGTTCTACATTCTCATCCTGAAAATCATAAAAATATTCTTCGTCTGAACACCAGACACCCCCGATAAGGTAGGGATTAATCTGAATCGCAGATTCAAAATCTGATGTCAAAGAACGATAAATATGCCAACCTTCGTTCCACTCTTCAGCATAAGTAGACCAGTTGATATTTACACCCATATTCTCTTCTTCCAACCAGAGGCGATTGAAAACAACGTCACGATTCTTTTCCTTTTCCTTAACAATGGGTTGGTAATTATTCCAAACTAAATCAAAATAGTTATCTCCCAGATTAATCACATCTGTGTACAACTGATATTCATCTGTCTCAGAATTAAAAAGAACAAGCTGAAAACTATCAAGAATATCCACATCTCCACAATACCAACCTTCGTAATCAATCTTATCCATCGGGATATTATACAGGCTTGGGAAATAGGTGGCGTTATCGGTAGAAAAATGACCTTGAGAATCAAGTGTGCCTATACTGTAATTTCCATTGATTTCAGTGTAGCGTAACATAAATCCAGAATCGTTGTAGAGAATATCATTTGTTAATGTGTCACGAGCAGTTACTTGATATCGCAAAATTACACTGTTTCCTTTTATTATTTCTCCGTTTGGATAGGTAGATTCCATATAGGAGCAGTTATAATCGCCAATATTGAGAACTGTATCAATTAATGTTTTCGCAAGTCTGCTGTTAAGATCGTAAACTGAGCAGTTTATCTTACTTCTCTGTGAAACTGTAAATCCTATAACACAACAGGGTCTATTATGATAAAATGATTCACTCCGAATATCGTTACAAACATAGATATCGAGATTTGGAACAGGATTGCCACTGCTGTCGGTTACATTAAGATTGAGAGAAAAATCTGGGTTTATAATAACAAAGTCATGGTCTTCGGAACATGAGAAAAGAGTAATTATCATTATTAACGTC
>CAYYLA010000298.1:0-3532 GCA_964441785.1 uncultured Candidatus Cloacimonadota bacterium
ATTGTGAGGATTTATAGAATGCTTTATTGGGCTTTTCCGCATATACCGGCATCCCATCGATAAGCGAGAAATCTTCTACAGCAGCGATATTCATTTGATCCAAGATGATTGTTTTTTTATCCAAAATGGATACAGAAAAATCACCCTGATTTGGCAATGACACCAGCTCACTGAAGAAAGGTAACTGCGGTAACCCGGGTTCAATAATTGTTGCAGAGCCAGGTATAGAAATAACCTGATTTTCATCATCATCCAGAACCTCATATTCCGGCAATGAGAAATCCAATATCAGGTATGAATCTGTTTCTTCTATCACCTTAAACGGCTGAGCATATGCAAATGAGAAAATGAGCAAAAACAACGAAAAAAAGGTAATAATTTTCTTCAATAGAAAATCCTCATATTTTGTAAGAGACACTATCCTTAGAGAATAATTGTCTCCTTAATCAATTTAAAAACTTCCAGTGCAGATTTTTTTCTAATCAAATCCCTGTCACCACTGAGATTCAGTTTTCTGCAAACAACCTGCCCCTTATTAATTAATGCGATAAAAACAGTTCCAACTGGTTTATCGGATGTTCCACCAGTTGGTCCTGCTATACCTGTTACAGAAGCAGCAAGGTCTGTGTCAAATAATTTCTGCACACCTTTAACCATAGCTATCGCTACTTCTTCACTTACAGCACCAAATTTATTGAGTAAATTGTTCTTAACATTTAGAACGGATCGTTTTGCTTCATTAGAATAGCTTACAATCCCACCGGAAAAATAACTGGATGATCCTGAATGTTCAGTTATCATACTTTGAATCAACCCACCGGTACAAGATTCTGCAAAGGATATTGTTAATCCAACATCTATCATAAGCTGATGAATATAGCGCGAGATTTCATCAATATCCGCATTGATTTTTTCTTCTATCTTCAATGGGGCTGCACTCCATTTGTTTACATGACCATGTCTTATATTGGGTGTTTTTTTCTCCGATATCTGTTGAATTTCAGCATCATGTGTATTATCAATATTATCCTTGGATTGTTGAGCGTCTTTCCTGTCATAATCCCCTTGATGATGCTCCTTCTGCGGGAAAGATCTGCGGGAGTTGCTTCTGTCTGCTTTTTTCCTGAAAGGATTAGAGGATTCGTTTTCAGACTCAGAACGATCTCTTCTTCTGAAGTTAGAGCTATCCCTGCTGACAGTTTTATTATCTCTTGGAGGTAAGGGAGGTCGTTCAACTATTTTGTAGTGTGCATCCTTATGTCGAACCTCATCACCGATGGTGAGTTCTTCCCTCTGATTTGTTGTAACCTGTTCATTTACAGAGACATTACCTCTTCTTATTTCATGACGGATCTGTGAATAATCATCGTAGAGTCCACTGGCTTTCAAGAACTGATACAGGAAAATTGTATCCCCTTTTTTCAAATTAAATTTCATAATTATTCCTAATAACTTTTTGCAAAGATAACGCGTTTGTCACTTGATTCACCACAGTAGATACATTTACCTTTTTCTTCTTTGCCATCAAAAGGGATACAGCGAATAGTAACCTTCAGGTCTTGTTTTATCTTCTCTTCGCACTCTTCACTACCACACCAGTGACTTAAAGCAAAGCCACCATGAATTTCGGGATTTTCTTTATTTTCAGGAGTGAAAAACTTATAGAAATCCTCTTTATCATCGATGTTAATCGTATTCTCTTTTCTATATGCCAGAGCACGATTATAAAGATTCTGTTGAATGTCATCGAGTATATCAGTAAGGTTTGACAAAAAATCATCCTTGCTGATTCCACCTTTATCTTTGGGAGCTTTATCTCTACGTCCCATAAAAACACTATCTTGAGCAACATCTCTTGGACCGATTTCGAGGCGAACAGGCATACCTTTTTTAATCCAATGCCACACCTTTTCACCGCCACGCATATCTCTATCATCAACCTCATAGCGGATACGATCATCATGATATCTCATATTATCAATTTCTTCTGTTATTGTTTTGATAAAATCCATAACAAGTTTCTCTTCTTCTTCATTCCTGTAGATAGGGATAAAAGCGATCTGTGCAGGAGCTATCCGCGGTGGAATTACCAGTCCATCATCATCGCTGTGAGCCATAATAAGAGCTCCAATCAATCTGGTTGAAACACCCCAGGAGGTTGTCCAGGCATACTCTTCTATTCCCTCTTCACTTTGATATTTAATATTGGATGCTTTGGCGAAATTCTGACCCAAAAAGTGGGATGTTCCGGCTTGAAGAGCTTTTTTATCCTGCATCATTGCTTCAATACATAATGTACTGATAGCTCCGGGGAATCGTTCGGAATCTGTTTTTTCACCTTTGATAACAGGAATTGCCAGGTATTTAGCTGCAAAATCAGCATAGACATCTAACATGAGCTTTGTTTCATCCCAGGCTTCTTTTTCAGTTGCATGAGCAGTATGACCTTCCTGCCACAGGAATTCTGCTGTTCTTAAAAAGAGACGTGTTCGTAATTCCCAGCGTACAACATTAGCCCATTGATTGACAAGTAGCGGTAGATCACGATAGGAATTAATCCATTTTGCGAAGGATGCTCCAATTATTGTTTCGGAGGTTGGACGCACAATAAGTTCTTCGGTGAGCTTACCAGCTGGTTTTAATCCACCCTCTCCATTATCTTCCAGTCTGGAATGCGTAACAACTGCACACTCTTTGGCAAAACCTTCAACATGTTCTGCCTCTTTCTCGAAATAACTTTTGGGAATAAACAGTGGAAAATAGGCGTTAACATGCCCGGTATCCTTAAACATTTCATCCAGATGTTTCTGGATATTTTCCCAGATTGTATAACCCCATGGTTTGATAACCATGCAACCCCTTACTTCACTATTTTCTGCTAAATCAGCAGCTTTGATAATCTGTTGATACCAGAGTGGATAATTCTCTTCTCTGGTCGGTGTTATTGCTGTTCTTATTTTTTTTGCCATCCGTATCTCCAAAATTTTTTCACATCTTAAGCTAACAATTTTAATATAGCTTGTTTGTCAATCCAAAAAAGCTAATAACTGCAAACTATCTTGACAGTAGCATTAACAATTTGGATTTGGTATGTAAAGGATTAAATAATGAGAAGATATGACGTAATAGTGGTTGGTGCAGGACATGCCGGGATTGAAGCCGCTCTGGCAGCTGCAAGAATGGGTGCCAACACACTGATATTTGTAATAAAACTGGAATCTGTCGGACGGATGAGTTGTAACCCTTCTGTTGGTGGACCGGCAAAGGGTCATTTAGCTAGAGAGATCGATGCATTAGGTGGTGAAATTGCTAATGCGGCCGACCGAACCGGTATCCAATTTAGAATGCTGAACCGTAAAAAAGGACCTGCCGTATGGGCTCCAAGATCGCAGAATGACAGGGTTCAGTATACAATCCAGATGCTCTCTACCTTGGAGAATCAGGACAACTTGGAGATCAAGGAATCTACCATCGATGAGATTTTACTTTGTGCTGATAAGAAAGCGGTAGTCGGTGTTAAATCACAACTTGG
>CAYYLA010000298.1:3542-3899 GCA_964441785.1 uncultured Candidatus Cloacimonadota bacterium
GAGTGTCATCTAAACCAAGTCTCCAAGAATGGGCCAAAAGTAATCCTGGCAAATGGTACATTTCTACGTGGTCGTGTCCATGTGGGTGAGGTAAATTACAGTGCCGGTCGCTCCGGAGAACCAGCCTCGAATAATCTGTCATTATCATTAGAAAAACTTGGATTACAGTTGGCTCGCTTCAAAACAGGAACACCACCCAGGGTGGATCTACGCTCTGTTGATTTTGCAAAAGTAGATGAACAACCGGGCGATCCAAATCCAGAAGGATTCTCATTCTATCGCGATATCACCCTGGATAATTCCGTAAGTTGTTATCTAACCTTTACCAATCCAACCACCCATGAAATTATCAGGAAC
>CAYYLA010000299.1:0-3856 GCA_964441785.1 uncultured Candidatus Cloacimonadota bacterium
TTTTGTTGAAATAGCTTTCAGCTTCCTCAAATTTCTCCATTTCCATATTAAGTGATCCTAAAACTATCAAAGAATCAACTGTGTCAGGGTTATCTTCACCATATTTCCGTCTCTTCGATATCAAAGCTTTATTAAGATAAATAGATGCAGCCTCATATTCCGCTATAGATTGATAGTTATGTCCCAGATTATGCTCAAGAGCCGGTATCATATCAAAATTTTTCTTATATTTATTGTTATAAATGTAATCAATTAATTCTTCCTGAATAGATATCGCCTTATGTATATCTCCTGTTTTTGTTAAAATGTTAGCATAATTAACCATAACTTCTACATAGATAGATCGGAGTTCAAATTCAAAAGCATTGGTAGGATCAGTAGCTATCTCAATTTTTGCTAATGTTACAGCTCTGGAATAATATTTCGATGATTCTTCTAAGAGATACAAATGTTGTGAAGCAAGTGCAACACTGTTATAGATATGAGCTTTTTCCCAATTGGAGAATTCAGATAATTCTTTAGTAGCAAGGATATTGAGATATAATTCCTTTACTTTATCATAGGCCAACTTCTCATAAAGTATATACGCAATTTGATTAAAAAAAGCTAACGTAATCATGGAAAAATCCTTCATTAAAGTATTAAGAATTGGTTTAATGGATTCATTTTCTGCCAGATAAACTAAAGCAGGTATGGTTATATCAAGATCTTCCAAATCCTTCAATTCAATTACCTCTATTACCCTTTTATAATCCTTTGATATAACTGAATCGAGTAATACAGAGCCAATTGCTTCTTTCATACCTTTTAGATTTTTTTTACTTTCATACATTCGCATTAATCCCTCACCAGTATAAGCCAATGGGAGATTATGAATAAATTTAGATAATAGATAAATCCAAATTGACTCAATAGTGAATGAAAGATAGGCGATTTCACGACGGAAATAAATTGTAAGAACACCTCGTTTCAAGAGTTTTTGAAAAGGAACCTCTATATTTAGATCACGAATCTGTTCACCTATAGTCTGATCATCGTATAAGAAATCTAACTCTAATACATTACTGTTTTGGGAATACATGATCCTCACAAGATGAGTCATAAAATCTTTTGCTCCAGGAGTTTTTAGTTCAATATCATCAAACCAACTGGGCCAAATCCTGATAAGTTTACCAGCTTTTTTAAGACCTTTGTTGTTAAATAACTCAAGGAATAATCGTAAATGTAAAGGGTTGCTTAACTGTCTTATAAATGGCCTGTCTCTCATCTCCAAATCAACTAATTGAAATTGAGGCCTGAATTTTTTTGATTTGTGCTTCACATAGTATTGCCAGGCTCCGGCTATTTCCGTATTATCCATAGCTTTGAGCCAACCGGCATATTTAATAAGCCTACTCTCACCTTCTTTAATGCCGATGGTTTCTTCGACTGCAGAAAACAGATACCTTTCATTTTCCTCTGATAGCAAAGGAAAATCTTTCTTGCTATAAACTCGCCAAGAGGTAATAATTTTAAGTCCAGACACACCAATCTCATCCAATAATTCAAAACATGATTTGAGAAGAATTTCAGGCGTTTGATGCTCATTTACTCCATCCAATATGATAAAGAAAGAATTATCTGTTGAACGCTGAAATAGTTTGGATTTTGTGAAATCAGTATCTGTGTTTATATTCAAAACATTGATCAGTGTTTTTTTCAGCGTAACAGTCTCCAAACGACCTGCCCGTAAAAAAAGAACATCCAACTGTCTCTCTTCCAGAAAATTGGAGATTTCATAGAGAAGATTCGTTTTCCCTGAACCAGCATCTGCAGCTAGAAAATATAAATGCTTATCACTATAAATAAATTCTTTTAAACTAGACTCTGCTTCCAATCTGTGCTGATAAACACCTTCAATAACCTTCTTCTCACCAATTAAACTTTTTTTGGTATTGAGCGTCTCTTCTTTTATCAACGTACTGAGTATTTCTTTTGTCAGATCTTTCAATGAGACGGAGACTCTTTTCTCCTTTTTTTCAAGTAAACTATTGAGCTTGATTACAACATCACCAGAGGTTTCCCCAGATTCTGATTCCGGGCTGAAATAGAGAATGCGTTTACCTGTATATTGTTCGTAGATAAACATCTCAACACTATCCAGAACACCAGCGATATATTCTCTTGGCAGGATAAAAAAAGGCAATAAATGAAGTTGTTTCCCGTTGGATAGATTTAACCACAGATTGCTTGCATTCTTTTCAGGTTTTATATCTACTGGAAGAGTAGAAATCTTAGAACTCATTAAGCTCCAGGTTTTCCCCTGATTGTATTTCAACATTGGATATTGAACACAAAAACTTAATTGCTTCAGCATAGCTTTCAATATTGGATAATACAGACAATAGATAGCTCGACATTGGCTGTTCTTTAACGTAACACTATGTCCAATATATCTATTTCTGAAATTTATCAATGCACTGATAGCTGTAACCCTTTCGTAAGCAACAAAGCTGTCTCCATAATCATCTATATGTTTAACTTCCAACCTGTATAAAGTCCTGTTTTCCGATAACTCCATATCAACATAAGCCTCTGCCAGTTGTGGGATAGCGAAACTATGATTCTCTGATTGCAGAAATTTTATCGTCTCACGTATAAAGTGGTTCCAATGACCAAATTGTGGCCTATACAATTTCTCCCTGAATAATCTATTTACCTCTTTGCTTGTTTTATCCGAATTTAAATATTCAGTCACAGTTAATAAACCAAGATATTTTAAGGTATTAAGCAGTACATCTTTCATCAACTGAATCTTTATTATATAATTTGATTGATCCAACATATTCTTATAGGGTAATGCGATCAAATAAGGATAACTATCAATTATTTGATTATCAATATCATCCGGTGTTAGAACATCATCTGATGTTACAACTCCAGCAGAATCGTCCTCGAACTGATAAAGATTATTCTTATTATCAGAAAATAAATCTTTATACTTTTTCTCATCATCTGCCTCAAATTCAGGAACTGGTTTATCCAACCCATAGATTAAATCATAGTATTTGAACCGTATCAATGGTAATGTTATAAATTTTTTTTCTTCACTGACAAAAACTGCACAATTTTTATCGATTCTTTCATAGAGATAAAGGGTGTTTATATCACCTTTAGTTTTCATTCTTTTTGGATAAAAAATAAATAACTCTGGAATAGTCAGATAACCATCGGGTGATGAAAAGAAAACAAGATCAGAAACAAATTTCTGGCTTGATTTCTTGATTTTTGGCTTAATTCCCATCCAAAAAAAATTTCTTGAGTTGTCTTGACTCATCATGGGATATTTAGAACAGAAATCTATATGCTTAAGAAAATCAATCAGAAGAGGATAATATAACTCAAAGATCTCCTTACTTTTCTCGTTACTTAAGACAACATTATGCGCAATATATTTATTCCTGAAGTTGACCAGTGCTTCAACAGCTGTTACATTATGTACGATATAGTGAGTATCACCTATCTCGTCGGTATAGGCCATTTCCATTTTATACCGTTTTGTCTTCTTTCCTTTTCCTATATGTACAGCTGAATATGAATCAAATAGTTCTATCATGAAAAAGGGATGATCATTTTTATTCAGAAACACCAAAATATCTGTTATTATTGTCATCCAATGTCCCATCTGTGGTAATTGCAGTCTTTGCTCAAATGCAGAATCTATTTTTGGATCTTTTCGCTCACACCTTATATACTCTGATATAGCTATAAAACCGAGATATTTCATTATGTTTTGAACTACATCTTTTAGAATGTTTATCCTGATAAAATAATCTTTTTCTGATATCATCTGATAAAATGGATGAGCAATTATATA
>CAYYLA010000300.1:0-2329 GCA_964441785.1 uncultured Candidatus Cloacimonadota bacterium
GAACAACAAAATAATTCATTGTACGATGCGTAATAATTCCGCTGAATTCAACCTCCATCCCTTCGTAAGGTGATGCACCATCTTCTGATTGTTGGATCTCTGCTATGGTTACTGCTACTGGATCTGCGATAAGATTTGAATAACAAATAATGCATATCAGCATTAAAAATAGACTCATTTTAACTCGTTTCATTGATTTATCCCCCATTATTTAATCAACATTAATTTACAGCAATTTGTATTAGTAGATGTTTCAAGCTTACATAAATAAATACCGGAACTTACAGAATGATTATTTTCATCAGTACCATCCCAGTAAGCATTATTAAGACCTGCACTACAAAATGATTTATCCAGAGATTTTATTTTATGCCCTTTAATATCATAAATTTCCAGCACCACTGATTGTGATTCTGTCAGATTAAAAGATATCTCAAGTTGAGAAGATTTAATATTTCCCAGATAGCAAGGATTTGGGAATGAGTTTAGATTCGTTGTCACATTGGTTATTTCATCATCAGCAAAGGAATTTTCTGTATAATGATGTAATTTACCATTTGCACCGCTAACCCATCCAGAATGTTCATTATTAAAGTAGATATCATAATATTTCTGATCTGGATCATCTGTCAGATCTGTTTCCAACGCCCAATCAGAACCTAAATTCTGTGTTCGCTTTACATTACCACTGCGTGACAATATCCATCCCGAGGTTTCATCATAGAATGATGCAGCCTGCAATGTTCCACCTGGTTCCTGGTTGAATACCCAATTTTCACCTGAATCGTATGTAAAACCTACGACATCATTTGATTCGTTATTACCGGCAACTATGATAACATTATCAAAATAGTCAATTGATCTGAATTCTTCAAATTGATTAAATTGCTGATAATCCCAATTTATACCTGCATTATCTGTAACTGAGATATAGGCATATTGTCCACTCGGCCAGCTGAAGCCAACTCGTGCCCCATTCTCAGAATCCAGAAATTCTATTTCCCAGGTATGTCCATAAGGAATAAAATCCTGCTCCTGCCAACTAGAGCCACCATCTTCAGTAAAGTAGATTGCTGATCCGGCAGCCCATCCGGTTTGATCATCAGTAAAATAGAACTGATCAAACATGCCTTCGTAATCCGTTACCACTAAATCCCAGTTAACACCATAATCTGTGCTTGTGTAAATATAACCCTGAGTATATCCACCATATGCTACAGCCGGTGATACAAATTCACAATTGTACATTGAATAGGATAAAGGCTGCTCATACCAATTGTCTCCACCATCATTAGTAATAAATACACTACTTCCACCTGATCGTGATTCTCCATATACCCATCCAAAATTCTCGTCAACGAAATCTACATGCAATAGATTGTAATCGGTACTCAAATCAACCTCTTCCCATAGAGCAAAAAGAACATTTGATAATGCCAATAGTGAAAACAACAATAAAGATTGTAATCTTTTCATCTCCATCTCCTCAATTTTTAATTCTGAGGAACACAGAAGTTAAACAATTAGCATAAAGATAATTATTGTACCCTAAAACTATCTATCATACTTAATTTTTTAACTGCTACCCTTCCCCCAGATTTATCTTGCAATTGTATGCAATTCTAAGGCCATGAGGTGATATTATCTTATTTTATTATTTTATAGATAGTTAAGTAAATCTCTCACAAAAGTATAATCGATTTTTTTCGTAATAATATTCCATAATGAATAATTAAATATGAAGCAATTATTCATTATGAACAAACTAAATTTTATTGCGAATATTTCTTGTGGCGCTTGAATTCTCCGTCAATAAATCTATCAAATTTGGCGGGTTGTTCTACCTCAATTCGTAAATTCTCTTCTGTAATTGGATGGCAAAAACTCAACTCTACTGCTGAGAGAAATAATCCTTTACCCTTTAAAATAAGATTGTCTTTGCCATATAGTTTATCCCCCAATATTGGATAACCGAGATCAGCCAGCTGAATCCGCAGTTGATGAGTTCTTCCGGTTTCCAGCCATAGAACCACTAATGAAAGATGCCCTGACCGAAGTGATTGAACAGTTTTTATACAACGATATCGCGCAGCAGAATCCTTGCCATTTACCGGAGTAACCAATCGTCCTTCAGCTTGAATTTTACCTATTACAACAGCTCTATACCGTTTATTAATCTCATGTTTGGCAAGCATCTCACCCAATCTACTTAAAGAAGTTCTAGTTTTACCCGCAATTAACAGTCCGCTGGTCTGATTATCCAGCCTGTGAACTGGTCGACGATATTTCAAAGCATCCGGTTGAGAAGACCTTTTCAGATTATGTGGCA
>CAYYLA010000300.1:2339-3846 GCA_964441785.1 uncultured Candidatus Cloacimonadota bacterium
GATATTTATTTCCGCTAACATCATAACCCGCCGGCTTATAGATCACTGCAAGATAATCATCCTCCCATAAAACCCTAAGCTCCAGAAGAAATACCTTCGGCAATGTCTTCTCAAGATCCACATGCTGAATAATCTGACCAGTTTTGATAAAGCGTGAAGTACCAGCTTTCCTACCGTCGATTAAAAATTCTCCTCGCTTCACCGCTTTCACAAAACTCTTCCGGGATGGAAATCCCCGGAAGGCGGACTGTCCGTAATCGCTGAAACGGATTCCTTCAATCCCATCTGGTACTACATGTGTTTCAAGAACTATCATATTTCAATCCTCGTTGATGGTAGACCCGTCTTTAGTCTTCACTTTGTTACGCCTTAACAGGCCGATTCACAACGCCGTGGCCTGTCTACTACGGCAGCTGCCGAAACGACAAGGCAAGGAGGCTGTTGACGGTTGGTGTTTATTTTTTTTCATATTATTCTATCAAAATCATTTTCCGGGTTATGGTTTCATTATCATCTAATTTTAAAACATAAAGATAGACACCAGAACTTACATGTTTATCGGAATTATCGGAACCTTTCCATTGAAATTTGTAATCACCACGGATAAGATACTCATCCACCACAGTTTTAACCAATTGACCTTTAATGTTGTAGATATTAAGATTAACAAAGGAACCGTCTCTAATAGAAAAGGCAATATTTGTTATCGGATTAAAGGGATTTGGATAATTACTTAATCCTATATCTATATGATCGAGAAAATCCTCATGTATCGAATCTCCCAGAAATTCGAAGGTTCCCATATCATAGCAGATTCCATTACAGTTATAACCTAAGAGATTATCAATTGTATTATCGTTATCTGGAGGAATCAGCCAACCAGCAGGTGTTCCTGCATCAATACAGGGGGAACCTGGTAATAGGGTAAAATCATTATTCATCGCATCTACAAACAATGGATCTACATCACAATTACTTTCATCCCAGTAATAGGTGCCAAAATCATTCGTATTAATGGCATTAACGCCGTTTTCAAGATTGGAATAATATAGTGAAACCTCATTATTGGTTATTGGATCTGTCTCAAGATACTCAATAGAATTAGGTGAATTATTATAAAATATTGTGTTAATAAAAATGGGATTTGAATCATTAATTACACCAATTAAACTACCATTTGCCGACATGGTGTTATTCCAAAAAGAACAATTGGATATAAGAGAGTTAGAGCTATTAAAATAAATTGCACTACCACCAGTTGAAGAACCGGTTACTACAGCTGAGTTACCTGAAAAAATACAATTTTTCACAACAATATCAGAATAAGTGTAAATAGCACCACCACCAATATTATTGCCAGTACCCGATACAATGTTTCCAATAAATGATGAATTTGCTATGAGAAATGAATCAGCACTCAAAACCATTATGCCACCACCACCACAATTAGCTCCTGCTACAAACAGATTTTGACTAAAAAGACAACTATCAACCATCACTGAAGCTG
>CAYYLA010000301.1:0-1243 GCA_964441785.1 uncultured Candidatus Cloacimonadota bacterium
ACTGGTCAACCGCATGTCGGCCGTATCGGGCAGTTGCCCGAGAAGGTGGATCAACCGCTTGCCCTCCGTATCCAGCGTATAGCGGAGAAGGATGGTCAACCGTCAACCGTTAACTACTTAAAAAGTATGCATTTCCTAACAATCTCAGCATTACCATCTATTTTAAGTTCGTATAGGTAAACACCTGTACCAACATCCTTTCCTGATGTATCTTTACCATCCCATACAATTGAATGCTTTCCGGCGATTATTTGATCATTTAAAAGTGTTTTAATCTTTTGCCCTTTAATGTTGAAAATATCAAGTTGGACTTTTCCATCTTCAATAAGGTTAAACTCTATTGTTGTTGCAGGGCCGCGACCGGCTGATGACGGGCTGAAAGGATTGGGGTAGTTAGAAAGCGTAACGTGAGGATTAGGAAGTTCATCATCTGTAGAACTTGGGCTATAAGTATATTCAAATAAACCGATATTTTTCCTTTCGGTTGTAATAAGATAATTTATCCCTTCATGCTCTACAAGATTAATATCGTAAATATAATTTAATCCATTGAAGATTGCCATTGGCTCTGTATTATTGGGCCTATTCTCATACACTTCTACTATATATCCTAATCTTGAGAAAATAAGATCATCACGTATCTCAATTATTAATCCAAATTGTGATGTAAAATACAGTTCCGGTTGTAACGGGTTATCTAATTGGAAGATTTTTGCCGTAGTTCCATAGCCATTCAGACAATTTATTACCAAATAATTATCTTGACCATCTAAAATTTGAGAAGTAGAAAAATTATGAATTTCATTTGCAATATACGGCTCATTTTCATTAAGACCATCTAGTATCAACAGATCATAGGGCGATGAACCATAGGATACATAAGCTAAAGAATTGATAATTGCTACTCCACTTGTTGTTGAAGGAAGTTCATATTCAAATAGTTGGACAGGTTCACCTGATTCTGTAATATCATATTTCCAAAGTTTACTTGTATAAAAATTCCATAGATAGATTAGATTGGGATTTGATTCATCAATACGACAAACTGGCATTGGTAAACCGTCATTATCAATTGGAAGTGAATTTCTAAGTACCGGGTTTTCCAAATCAGTGATATCATATATCTCTAAAGTATATTCTTCGAAATCATATAAAACCATCCAACCACCCTCTTTGTGGATCATTCTATAAGCTTTTCCATTAAACCATTCGCCCAGATCTATGGGATTCAATGGATTCTCAA
>CAYYLA010000301.1:1343-3838 GCA_964441785.1 uncultured Candidatus Cloacimonadota bacterium
AAACTATAAAAAGCATATTGTAACCCTGTGGTTGATACCCAATCAACTATCAAATAATCACCAAATTTTGTTATGCTTGTAAAATTATGTAAATCCTCAAATTCTATTTGATCTACAATGATTGGATTATATACGTCACTAATATCTATCTTATAAATAATTAAATGATATCCAGGAATTGTGAATGAACCATCATATCCCCCTGAGAGTAGAAAACAATATTGATCCTTCATTATCAAACCTCCGGGGCTAGCTATTATTAACATTGAAGTCTTTCTGATACTTCCATTTTCGTTGATCTCGTAGATCTCCAAACCATTGGGCGTTAAGTAAAAAAGATGTTCTCCAACTACTTGTATGCTTTCAGCTCCTGTCATGGATTGTGCATAAGCTATTTCACCTAATTTTTCTATCTCAAAATCCTCTGCTTTGATAGAGATGAATACAAAGAAAATCAATGTTACAATAATAATTTTTCTCATTTTTGGCTCCTGGTAATTAAATTAATAAACATGAAATACTTTTGAAATAATATTGGAATCATTATAATAACTAAAAAGCAGTACTGACAGATGCTGCCAGTACTGCTTTTTTACTAATTACCCGCTGGTGGATCATCCGGTATAGAACCGTTTCCACTAAGATCTACAGTGAGTGTAAAAGTAGATGTTCCATAATGAAAATTTTTTGAATCTGTGTCAGTAACTGTTATAATTGGATTTACTTTTTTTGAAGCATAGACTGTTGCTGTATATCCACGGTCAGCAGGTAAGTCAATACTTTGAAATACATTGTTTTCATTTACATAAATTAGTTTTTTGTCTTCTAAAGGAATTCGATCAACCACTGTCATTGAAGGAACCTCTACAATTTCAATATAAGCTTTACCATCTGCATTTGTATCAACATTGATAGTTGCTCTAAATCCCATTAAACTACCGGACAACATTAATATTGCCAAGATACTTATAATCATGATTGTACTTCTACGCATTTTATTTCTCCTCTTTTATATAAAAGATTAATTTTCAATTATTTATAAATTCAGGAAATATTTTCGATTACCGTATCCACCTGCAAAATAATATTTTGCAGATGGCATTGTCAAACATATTTGTTCTTACCTATACGAAATATACACACTGTTTTATAGTACATATCAATAATAAACTAAGTAAGTTACGCCATCAATTGTTACAATTTTAATGTGCAATTCATCATCCTGAAAAATGATATTGTATTCGTAATTTTCAATTTCTTCGGAGGAAATTTTTGGATAAATAGAAAAATCAATTTGACTCAAAATGTTAAATGATAAAAATAAATACAATGATGCTATAACTAATGTTTTTTTCATAACATGCTCCTCATTGGTATAACAAAAAGAGGACATGTTTGTAGCCAAATTCAGTGTAAAACGTTATTATATAATGTTTTAACAGGGGGGGGATGCAGAACAAAGTAGATTACAATTTAGTATTACATAAAGCTTATCAGGTTTCTATGCATTATGTACATGAAAATGATATGGCAAAGGATATTGCTCAAGCTACAGCAATAAAGTATTATCTTAATGTCGAAAAGATTGAAAAGGCAAAATCTAATGCCTGGATTTATACAGTATCAAAAAATCTGTCTATCAATTACCTTAAGAAAATGAAAAAGGAGTTAAGTTATTCCTCAGATTTTTTCGAAAATAAAATACAAGCTAAAAATAATGATGATAAATCAATCTCAGATATTGATGAAATTGATGTGATAAACATAAAAGAAAGAGAAATGCTAAAACGATATTATGCTGCCTCGGGTAATTTGTCACTTTTAGCAAAACAGACAGGAATAAAAAAAGAAGTATTACGCCAGAAAATTTATAGATTGGAACAAGAGGTTAAACTCTTTGAGCTAATGCAAAATGGGATAATAAGTACTAATAGTATACCTGGAACGAAATTACATCGCAATATTAAGAATTTTCTTAACAAACTGAAAATATGTTTAGATAATGATAATCTCACTAAAATGAAGAATTACTTCTCTATTTGTAAGATAAACAATGAAGTCATGGATATTAAAATTGCAAAAATTGCACAATATGATATAGATATTATTGGAAAAAATAAGTTTATGTTAAATATTGGATATTACGATCTGGAAAATAATGTTAAATTTTTCAGATTACGATTTGAACTCTCTGTAGGTTCTACGATAAAGGTTATTGAGTTTCCTATCATGCCCAAAAAGGTTATTGCATTTGATGCTAAGGAAATTCCCATCGAAGTACTGAGGCAATTTCAACCTAATGAGAAAGGTGTAATAACTATTTCCCAAGATGAGGCAGATGAGTTGCTGGAACCATTAAAGGATAAGATTAAAATATTATCAGATAAGAAAAATCAATTAGAAACCTGAATGTAGATGATAATATTATATTAAATTGTTAACGGTTGACGGTTAACGGTTGACGGTTAACGGTTGACGGTTAACGGTTGACCCTC
>CAYYLA010000302.1:0-2946 GCA_964441785.1 uncultured Candidatus Cloacimonadota bacterium
GGATGATGAATTTGATTAAGATAGGAGATTGCCTTGTCATAATCACGTTTTAGGATTTCCAGTTTACCCAGTTCTAATAATGAGAGTTGCCCATAATAGGATTCAGGAGATTCCAGAAAGATCTCTTCAAATGCTGTTTGAAATTCCACTTGATTTATCTTCGATAAGGCGCTGTTGTATTTTTCCTTTACATCATTGCTTAACAATGTTATAGACATGCTAAACAGCAGGCAAAATAACATTATTGATCGTTTCATTTTATCTCCGCAATTTTTTTTCGGACTATACCAAAAGGTTGGATTGGCTCTGATATTTTAACTTTAACAACTGTATTTGGTTTGGTAAAATCTATCGGATTATCCTCTTCATCGAGGATATCATTTACTTTGATTGTGATATCATTCTCCGGGTTGGGAAAGATAATCTCCAATTCATCTCCTAACTGGAATTTAGCTTTTACGGGAATAATGATTCTGTTATTATCAACATCAGCCACATTACCAATAAACTGATAATTTCTAATGTAGGAAGATGTCGCATAATTTTGAGTGTTGGAAGAATCAAAACCATCGAAAAAAGCTTCCGTATAGATGCGATGACTTATCTTATCCAACTCTGCATGCATTTTTTCAAGATCGTAACTCTCTGATGATAGCTCATCAATAGCTTTTCTGTAAATTCGGGTGACATTGGCAACGTAGTAGAGACTTTTCATTCGACCTTCAATTTTTAAACTATCAATCCCGATCTCATTTAGCTCTTTAATTCGATTTATCAAAGCCAGATCTTTTGAGTTTAAAATATAGGTACCTCGATCATCTTCTTCGATGGGGAAGTATTGTCCGGGACGAGATTCTTCTACCAGTTGATATTGCCAGCGGCATGGTTGTGAACAATTTCCGCGGTTCGCATCTCTCTGATTAAGAAAAGCGCTAAGCAGACATCTACCTGAATAGGCTATGCACATTGCTCCATGAACAAACATCTCCAGCTCAATATCGGGGACCATTTTCCGGATCTCTTTTATTTCGATAAAGGACAGTTCTCGTGCTAAGATAATTCGTGTTGCACCTAGATCTTTCCAGAATTTTACACTTCGCCAGGAGGTTGTATTGGCTTGGGTGCTTATATGTATCGAGATCTCAGGTCCATATTCTTTAACCAGCATAAAAACAGCAGGATCCGAAACGATAACAGCATCAACCTTTATGGACTGTAGAAATTGTATATATTCTGGTATATCCGGCAGGTCTTCATTATGAGCATAGATGTTGAGTGTTACAAAAACTTTTACATTATGTTGATGACAGAAATTAACAGCTTCGGTCATCTCCTCATTATCAAAGTTTCCACTCTTTGCACGCAGACTGAAGGATTTTCCTCCAATATAGACTGCATCTGCTCCATACCACACTGCATAACGTAACTTGTCAATGTTACCGGCAGGTGCTAATAACTCCATTTACTGACTCATTAACTTCAGGAAATCCGCGTTGGTTTTGGTTGTAGACATCTTAGATTTTAATAACTCAATACCTTGAATCGGACTCATGTTTTTAAGGAATTTTCTCAGTACATACATGCGATTAATTTCTTCTTTAGAAAGGAGAAGTTCTTCACGTCTTGTACCAGATTTAACAAGATCAACAGCAGGGAACATTCTAAGATCACTAATAGAGCGATCAAGAACAAGTTCCATATTACCAGTACCTTTAAATTCCTCAAAGATTACCTGATCCATACGGCTGCCTGTATCAACCAGTGCAGTAGCGAGTATTGTAAGGCTACCCTGTTCAAGTGTATTTCTGGCAGATCCAAAGAATTTTTTCGGTTTATGAAGAGAATTGGAATCAATACCACCGGAAAGTATCTTACCACTGGATGGTGTTACCATATTGTAAGCTCTGGCCAGACGTGTTATACTATCGAGCATAATTACAACGTCTTTACCCAATTCAACCAGTCGCTTGGCTTTCTCAAGTGTCATCTCAGCTACCTGGATATGGTTACGTGGTGTTTCATCAAAGGTAGAACTGATTACTTCGGAGTTATCCGGGATGAGAATTTTTTTCATCTCTGTGACCTCTTCCGGTCGTTCATCAACCAGCAGAACCATCAAGTATACCTCGGGATGATTTGTAAGAATTGCATTTGCTATGTTTTGCATCAAAACCGTTTTACCTGTTCGTGGTGCAGCAACGATGACACCTCTTTGACCTTTACCGATTGGAGTGAAAAGATTTATGACTCTGGTTGAGATGTTTTTTGGGTCGGTTTCTAATTGTAAACGTTCTTCTGGATAATAAGGTGTTAGTTTATCGAAGTATTTTATATCTCTTGCCTTTCTGGGATCTTCAAAGTTGATAGAATCAACTCGAATCAAGGCGAAATATTTCTCTTCTTCTTTTGGTGCTCTGGCTGGACCAGATACGATGTGTCCCTTTTTTAAGCCAAACTTCTTAATCTGAGAACTTGATACATAAATATCATTTCTTCCTGGTGTGTAATTATTGTGGCTGAATCGTAAAAAACCATATCCGTCATCTACAATTTCAAGACATCCAGATACGAATGCAAGCCCTTCCTGCATTGCGTCAACTTCTAAAATTTTGTGAATTAAATCGATTTTTTTGAGCTTTTTTATATCGTCCAACTCAAATTCTTTAGCGATTTTTTTTAATTGGAGTAATGTTAAATCAAAATAACTTTCAGTCTGATTTTCTCCCTGCATATGATCTCCTTCAATAGATTGTTAATTATCACTTTATCTTCTTCATATAGATAAGTTAGAAATCAATTTGACTACCAACAGTGTCAAGCAATTTCCACATTTTGTCTAAATTTAGCATAAGCTTTTTTGGAAAACATCTCAAATTTGAACAATCTGGTTATTGCTAAGTTGGTATCACCCGCTTTTTTAGGTTGGATAGGAAAAGATGGTCTGCT
>CAYYLA010000302.1:2974-3833 GCA_964441785.1 uncultured Candidatus Cloacimonadota bacterium
ATGGAGGTTGTACGGTGTTATCATCGTTGGCGAGATAGAAAGAAATAATAATTATAAATGAGTCAGGAGGTTGTTGATGAAGGATTATATTAAAAAGATAGTGTTGTATGTGATTATTCCACTGGGCTTGTATCTTATCTATGGTATTGTGCAGAAGATAATTTCAATGTCTCAACTTACAAATGCACTTGTCAATTATCTGGATAATCTTTATGATCAGAAACCAACAGTTGATGCAACATATACATTGAACAAGATTAATATTGCTATCACTTTTGAAGATGCTGAGAACCTCGATTTACAACAAATCAAATTGAACTGTATTGATTATGTTGAAAGTTTTTTCCCAAAATTGAATATCCAACGAATAGAATTCGAAGTGAAATAAATTTTATTCTAAGCGATTCTAAACTTCATTTTTATCAAAATACTGTTCTATTGGGATTTAAAAGTTATCAGATATAAAAAAGGATAATTTCCAGTCATTCTAAATAGTTAATGTTAAAGGATTTCAGGATAGAATACTACTCATGGTTGCTAGACTTAGTTAATAATAGTAAATAGTTTAGAGCTTTCTTTTTTCACTTGACTCAATAGGCAGACTATATTTAATAACAGCTATTCAAAAAAATGATATGGAGAATCTATGGCAAAACTTTTTGGTAAAGAATATCACGAGCATTCCAATTCCTGGTACTTTAAAAGTATAATAGTTAATCTGGAAAGAGATGATTTAATTTACCGAAAATATCTGGATGAAATAGGGAATACGATCTTTATTTTTGAATCAGCTCAAGAGCATTTTTCACTATTTCCAGTAAAACTTGAAGTGGTATACAATCAAAAAGAGCGTAGTATC